>NZ_RJOG01000002.1:0-93885 GCF_003942965.1 Streptococcus mitis
TATGAATATCTCAAAATTAGGTCCTTTTTTTGAAAAGTTTGTGTTTGTATTTTGCCTTGATTTCCTAATCAAAAAGAGAGAATCAAATTGATTCCCTCTCTATGTTAGTTTTTACTTATTTTCCCTATAGGAAAGCTAGAATCTATTAAAAAATTCTTTTTTCTGTGAACTTCCCCATCTTTCGATAAATAGAATCCCCACTAACAAAAGGATAATCAGACAAGGAAGTAAAACTAGCCCCATGTCCCAATTTAGATTGACATTATCAATCCGCTTAGGTAATCTTCCAGATAAAATCTCCACTGAACGCAAGTAAGTAAAGGGAATCAGATGTGCAATCTTTTGAAGAGGCTGGATTGTTTGGATGCCAAACAATAAGCCAACAATCCCAATGAGTGAAAGAAAGAGGACAGGCATTTTTTGCTTGAAAAAGTAAGCAATCAAGTACACTACTTCCACAATGATGATAAAAGCTAAGAAAGCTAGTAACAAGCCAGGAAATAACATATCTTGTATCTTTCCAATAGTTACCTCTTGATTCACTAAGCTATAAATCGGGTAGGGATAATCTAACTGTCCAAAACCACTTATCAGACTTCCCACTAGAAAAGAAAATCCACAGATTCCGATAAACAGCACAGTTACATAGCCCACTCCAACTCCAAGAGAAGACATTGCAAATGCCATTTTTGAAAAAGGATATAACTGAGCTGTGTCCAGATGATTTTGATATCTTTCTGCAAAAAGTTGTGTCAGCATAAAAATAATCGCAATCACAAACAAGGTTGGGATGATAGCCTCTAAAATCCAGACAATCTGATCAATCCCGTGGGTCGGATAATCTAAATCGTGGGCTTTTATGTTCAAGGGATACAGGGCTTGGTAAGTTTTTCGTTCGCGGTCAACCGCTATTTTTAAGTCCGAGCTAGAAGTTGGGTCATTTGATACAGTTTCATAACTCTTTTCCTCAGCTTGCCACTGCAAATAGTAGGCTTCTTCCCAGCGTCCTTCTTTTAATAAAGTCAGAATTTCTTTCTTTTGCGTCAAAAGATTTTTTTGCAAGTCTAAATTTTCTTTAGCAAACTGGTATTCCTCCGTGCTGGTGTCAGACATTTGGGAGAGCTTCTCTTCATTTTCATTGATAGCTCTCTCGTTGGCTGCAGTACGAGTTTCCAACCTGTTCTCCAAGCTGACATAGTTTGCAGTCCGACTATTGAAATAAAAGGTAATACCAAGAGTTGAAACAAATAAAACTAAGATAATCCAGTTTAAGCGACTTTTGAAAACTTTCTTCAATAAAAATAGACTAACATCTTTCATAAACTAAACCTCTTCTATCTGTCCCTGATGAATGGTTACTACTCTATCGCAGACATCAAGCAACTCTTCCTTATAGTGGGAACTTAAAAGAACCAGCTGTTCTTGTCTATCGATTTGTGCTAGCCTATCAAAAAACTTCTGTCGATAATACTCATCTAAGCCATTTGTAATCTCATCCATGAGCCAGCATTTCGCCTGACTCAGGAAATACATGGCAATCACCAAGCGTTGCTTCATGCCTAAGGAATACTTGCGAATGGGAAGGCTGATATAGTCAGACATTTCCCAGTAATCAATTTCATCCCCCAAGTTCAGCCCTGACTTCCAGATGTTTTTGATAAGGCGAAGATAGTCCATCCCACTTAAGTTTCCATCCAGCCATTCTATGCTCTCATAATAAAATAAAGAAGGAGGGGCTGCGATATTTCCGCTACTTATAGGAATTAAATTGCTAATGGCACGGAACAGGGTCGTCTTTCCAGAGCCATTGATAGCAAGAATACCATAAATCCTACCCTTTTCAAATGTAAAATCAACATCTTGTAAGATGACTTGTCGAGTTTTTAAGGTCACATGAGTAAGCTGCAACATATCTAGCCCTCCTTTTTCTTACTCTTTAAAGATTAATAACTTACGCTATAGTAGTTTAGTACCTCATAACGATCATAATTTCAGCCAGAACCAACTTTATACTCAGAATAGCTATAATAACGAGATCATGATGGAACGTTAATATAGCTATGTCTGTGGTAATTCATACTAGAGCTATAGAAGGTATTCCAATCATACCGACAACCTTTGAAAACGCTTTAATTGTATCATATTTTTATTTGTTATACAATAGTTTTTTTAATCCGAAAAGACTCACACTAAACGCTAGCAACTGGAATTTACTCTAAGACGACTCTGTTTTAGGGATATTTGTCGTTCACTTTTTCTGAGTCTTTTCGCTTTTGAACTCTTATATATCAAGAAAAAGAAAACCAGCGGAAGTTAGTCTAAGACGAATTTCCACTGATTTCACGCGTTTTTCTCATACTAAAGGCTAGATTGTGAGAAACTGGAAGTTAGTTTTAGAAGTTACCTAAAAATCAGGCCACCTATTTTAAACAAGCAGCAAACTATAAACCAGTAGGTTCCACACCAAATGTAGCCCCATACTGCCCCATAAATCAGATTTATAGCGCACCATCCCTAAAAACATTCCCAATGAAACATATAAACACCAAGCTAGAATGGTTCCTGGATGATGTACTAAGGTAAATAAAACACTTGTCAACGCAACTCGAATATCTAATTTTCTAACCAAGTTCCATAAAATTTCTCGATACAGAAATTCTTCAACCATACTCGCATTGATTAAGAACAATAAAAATGAAAACCAAGGAACTTGATGTTGAAGGCCAATTAAGTTTGCTTGATTCGTGCTTCCTTGAGCATGAATCAGACTAAAACATAGACTTATAATCAGTAGACTAACGAATCCAATACCAATCCACTTTATCCTAATTTTCATATTGACCTTGGCCACTTGTTTACGTTGATCATACATCCATAAAAAAGAAATGAGTGACGCTCCATAGAGAATCTGTAGTATAGTTAACTCACTGCTACAAAGAAATTTCAGTAAGTATAGAGATACCAATAGGACATTTACTTGTTGGAATATATAAACTGGAATTATTCTTTTCATAGTTACCTCCGAAATAAATCTTCATAATCTAAATCTAATACCTGCACAATCCTTTCTACCCATGGACTTTGAGGCATTCGTTGTTCCATCTTGTAGTGACGAATCTTTTGATACAAACGATTCAATTCACTTGGATAGTGAAACTCTCCCGCAAACATTTTTCTGGTTAACTCAATCCAGCTGATATTTCTTTCAGCCAAAATAATGGACAAGTTCTCCCAAAATCGTTCAGCCATATTGCTTCTCCTTTAACTTGATAAATAATGTGTTTGTGCCATGTAAATCAATTGTTTCGTATCTCTTGGCAATAAAGCTCTAGCCTCCTCCAGATTCAGATTTGGATAAACTCGCTTATTTGAAACCGCAAGAGGAAGTCTGATGGTTAGTTCAGGATTTTTTAATATCATCTCGATGAAATCCGTTAATCTTAGATTGTCACGGTTCTTAAATCGCAATAAATTGGGAGATAAAAACTCAAAACAATCTGAAGAATAGCTCATCATTTCAATTAATTTGTCCTTTGTCATTTCAGAAATAGAATGAGGAGTGACCTCTATGCCATACTTTTGAAAGAAATCCAAAAGAAGTTGATTTCTATGGCTATTTTTACTTAGATAGAGATCAATCATGGGATACCTCCCAAAGATTCGGTTCCATTTGATATTCTGATACGATTAAGGAATCTAATAAATTTGCGAAGTTAATCGGTTGCTTGTCTTCATCATAAGCTTTTACAGTTACTTGGGTTGTAAGTATTCCCTCTTTTCCCTCGGCTCGATAGCCTTGTCCATATAAAACAAAAACAAGATTTTGATGATCATCTACAAAGGCATCGGCTCCGTTCTTTATATCCTGACTTTCAAGGAATTCCATAATGTTTTGAAGATAGGATTCATAAAATAGTGGGTAATTGTGTTTTTTATGGTAATAATCTAAAAATTTCACTTCAAACTCACATGGATAATTGGGCATCAAAAATATTTGTTCATCCAACTGCATCATTTCTGCATCATGTAATTCTGTTTCTAATTCATCACAATATAGTATTGACTCTTTATTTAATGCTTTCATCTTTTTCCTCTATTTCTTTAAATTTCTTTGCGATTGCGGCAATCACAGGAACGGTTACACTATTACCAGCTTGTTTATAGAGCTGACTATTACTAGAGACTTTTCTAGCAGCTTCAAAAGCCCAATCAGGAAAACCCTGCAAGCGAAAACACTCTTTAGGAGTGATTCGTCGTATCCTCAGACGGTAAAATTGTCCATCTATCAAGATACCGGCTACATGATAAACTTGCTCATCTTCTCCTTCATAGCTAGCCACTACTACTCCCATTTGACCACTAGTTGTTAACGTATTCGCTATGCCTTTTCCAACTCTACCACGACGATACTGAGAACTTGGTCTTTCCAAATTGATTGAATCTCCTATTTCTGCTTGAGCATATCCTTTTTTCGTTGCTTCCCGTACTTTTAGAAATTGGATTGGTTCTGGAATTAGTATTTTGGGGATTTTATCTCCTCCTTGCATTGTAGTCAGTGTTGGGGATAATCCCTCACTTCCATAAACGCGACCAGTTTCCTTAAAGCTAGTTGGTAAATCTCCAACAACGACAATACCATGCCGATCTTGAGTATTTAAAGTAAACATTGGCTCTTGATTATCCTTAAAACGTCTACCATTTTGTCTCTTGTCTAATCTATTTGGTGTTATGCAAGGAATCGCAACTTTAAATCCTTCTCCTTTTCCACAAACTAAGGTTGGCGCAAGACCTTCTGAATAATAGACTTTACCACTCATTCCACTTTTTGATGGATTCAAATTCCCTAGTGTTTTTAAAGTCTCAGAGTTAGTTGCTTGACCTTCTCGTCTGAAAGGAAATAGGAGTCTGGTACCTTTCTTTCTAGAATGTCCGATAATAAACACCCTCTCTCTGTTTTGGGGAACGCCAAAATCCTTACTGTTAAGCACCTGCCACTCAACATCAAACCCCAACTCATCAAGTGTGGTAAGGATTGTGGTGAACGTCCGTCCCTTATCGTGATTGAGTAGGCCTTTAACATTTTCAAGAAAAAGAAAACGTGGTTGGATTTGTTTGGCCGCCCGAGCAATTTCAAAGAACAAAGTTCCTCTAGTATCTTCAAATCCCAATCGTCTTCCTGCGATTGAAAATGCTTGACAAGGGAATCCCCCACAGATGACATCGACTTTCCCTCTAAGTTTTTTAAATTCGTCATCTGAAACATCTCGTATGTCATGAAATTCTATTTCTCCTTCCGTTTGAAAAATGGACTTATAAGATTTCCTAGCAAATTTATCAATCTCACAAAATCCAATACACTCGTGTCCGACACTTTCCATTCCAAGTCGAAAACCACCGATACCTGAAAATAAATCAATAAATCTCATTTCTTAATCACCCCTTTCTGATCGACTATCAATGTCCAAATAGTCACACCACTTGAAATGACAATGAGCATAACTAATACCCACTCGATTGGCGACATTTAACCACCTCCTTTTCTAACACGGTTGTTCCAAACAGAATACAAGCCGTTAAACACAAATTCAGCAAGTACTTCCGCTCGTCTAACAAAGCGAACATTGTCAAGAGCATACTGATAGATTCTCTCAAAATCAGTCATTGCAATTTCACTGGCTGTTTCAGAAAACCCCTCTCGTCTAAATTGATCCTGTACCAATCCCCAAATATAATCTCGATCATATTTTGTGACCTTTTCTACTTTTCTTCTCAAAATAGGTTGAGAATTCCTTTCTTCCTCATCCTCAATAAATAAAGAATCAGTCTCACTATATTTAGTCTCACTAACTTCAGTCTCACTAGGGGCTGAATAAGAGACGGGGGCCGTTTCATTTTCATCCTGCCCTAGTCTTTTTTTAACACTAGGCCTGTTCGAACTAGCTACTGGGGTAGAAGACAACTCCCCTAAATAAATCTTATTAGCTAGTCTTCCTTTCTCACTTGAAGACTGTTGAACTTCATCAATTAAGTCATATTCTTTAAGAGTTTTTTTGATTGATAGTAGTTTTGACTTCGAACAACCTAACAGCCTCATCAGTTTAGAATTAGAAAATACTAAATAAACCGCCCCTTCTTCATCTATCCAACCACGACTAAGAGATAATTCTAAACGATCTTTTAAAATAGAATAAGCCACCTTTACTTCTAATTTCATATCCATATATTTCTCATCCTCAAAAAGAATTTTAGGTAATTTATAATACCGTTCTGAAGTTTGGTATTGATTTGCGGTAATTCGTTTCATAGCGCTCCTCCAAGTTCTTTGAGTATTAAATCTCCACTTGATTCCAATCTAACCAAGCCACTTTTTTCCAATTCAGCCATAAGAGAGATGGCTTCAACAATATCAATTCCCATTTCACGTACTAAAAATGAAATGACAATATAGCGTGATGATTGTAATTCTTTTGTCATTTTCCCTCCTGAAAATAAAAAAAGGAGAACAATATTCAATTGTTCTCCACGATAAATTTGTTAAAAAGAAAAACCCTGCCAAATTAATTTTTGGTAGGGTTTTTGGTAGGAAACTAAATTAATTTATCAGTTTCTAAAATGTGTTCACGATTCTAAAAGGCTGATACTATAGTATTCCGATTTCTAATTGGTATATGCCTCTTATTTAAGAGTAACTGAAGCTCCAGCTTCTTCCAATTTAGCTTTGATTTCTTCAGCTTCTGCAGTTGCAACGCCTTCTTTAACAAGTGCTGGTGCACCGTCAACAAGTTCTTTAGCTTCTTTAAGACCAAGACCTGTGATTTCACGTACAACTTTGATAACGCCAACTTTTTTGTCGCCTGCAGATGTCAATTCAACGTCGAATGAATCTTTAGCAGCACCAGCGTCAGCAGCACCAGCTGCAGCAACAGCTACAGGAGCAGCTGCAGTTACACCAAATTCTTCTTCGATAGCTTTTACAAGGTCGTTCAATTCAAGGATTGAAGCTTCTTTAATTTCAGCAATAATGTTTTCAATGTTCAATGCCATTGTTATTTCCTCCAAATATGTTTTAAATTTATAATAGATTTTCGTAGCTAGGCTACGCTGCGTAGCTTAAGATTAAGCTGCGTCTTCTTTGCTTTCTGCAACCGCTTTGACTGCAAGAGCAACGTTGCGCACTGGCGCTTGAAGTACAGAAAGGAGCATAGAAAGAAGTCCTTCGCGGTTTGGAAGAGTTGCAAGTGCAAGAATCTCTTCTTTAGATGCGACAGCGCCTTCGATTGCACCACCTTTGATTTCAAGTGCTTCAGCGTTTTTAGAAAAGTCGTTCAAGATTTTCGCTGGTGCGATAACATCTTCGTTAGAAAATGCTACTGCAGATGGTCCAACAAATACAGATGCAAGATCTTCAAGACCAGCTTTTTCAGCTGCACGACGCAAGATTGAGTTTTTAATCACTTTATACTCAACTTCGCTTCCACGAAGCTCACGACGAAGAACTGTATCTTGCTCAACTGTCAAACCACGAGCGTCTACAACGACGATAGATGCAGCAGCTTTCATTTTTTCAGCTACTACGTCAACTAGTTCCGCTTTTTTAGCAATAATTGCTTCACTCATTAGTGTGTTCACCTCCGTTATTATTTTGCTTGGGGAATTTTTCCAAAAGAAAAACGCGCCCAAACCTAGACACGAAAGTACAATACGCTTCTTTTTACATGATACGTTTTGTCCTCGGTAGGATATTTATGAGTCGAGCTCCCCTACTGTCTTAGGCAGTTTTTTCAAACCGTATATAAGTATAGCATAGTCAAAAAAAGAATGCAAGATTTTTGCAAACTTTTTTTAAAATTTTTTCGTGATTTTTCTTCTAAAGTTCTACTGTCAGAACTTGACCTTGCTTAACAACCTGTTCTCCAGCGATATAAACATCATCAACATCACTGGATTTAACAGCATAGACGAGATGAGAAAGCATATTTTCCTGAGGTTGGAGATGAATTTTCCCTTGTGGTTGAATAACGAGAAAATCTGCCTGTTTACCTACTTCCAGACTTCCTATCTGATTTTCCATTCCTAGGACCTTAGCCCCTTCGATTGTTAGTGCCTTGAGGGCTGTTTCGATCGGGAATTGGCTGGCATCCCCACTCTTCATTTTCTGTAGGAGAGTGGCGGTCCGCCCTTCCTCAAACATATCTAGATTGTTATTGGAAGCAACCGAGTCAGTCGCAATTCCTACTGCCACTCCTGCTTTTTGCAGTTGAATGATAGGAGCAATCCCTGATGCCAATTTGAGGTTACTGATAGGATTGTGAGCGATAGCCACTTGAGAAGTTGCCAAGCGTTCAATTTCTCGCTCGTTTAATTCGACCCCATGAGCAAATACAGACGGATGATCTAAGTAACCCAGTTCTTCAAGAAAAGCGAGGGGACGTTTGCCATAACGTTTCAAGATAATTCCTGACTCCTCCTTGGTCTCCGATACATGGATATGGAGAGGAATATTCAACTCTTTTGCCATATCTAAGCTTTCTGCCAGCAAGTCTCTACTACAGCTGTAAGGAGAATGTGGTGCTACCATCACCTTGAAATTTGGATTTTTATATTCTAAGATTTTCTCTATGATGAATCGAGTTCTGCTTATAGTTTCATCAGTTGTCTCTGTCTCCGAAGAAAAGAGGGTAGGTGAGAAATAACAACGCATCTTGGAATCTTTCACTGCCTGATAAATCCGCTCAATATCCACACCATTGGGATTATACATATCATTAAAGGTTGTTGTTCCTGACTGGAGCATCTCTGTCAGAGCTTCTTTAACCGCCTTAGTAGTCATGTCGGGAGTAAACTCAGCTTCTGCTGGCCAGATATAGTCATTGAGCCATTCATGAAGATTACTATCATCTCGGACTCCTCTCAATCCTGTCATAGCAGAGTGGGTGTGGCAATTAACCAAACCAGGCATAATCCAGGCTTCCTGATAGTCTATAATCTGCTCAGCTTGCTCTAAAATCTCTGACTTCTCTTGACCAACATAGACGATTTGAGAATCCTTAACTGCTAAGATTCCATCCAAATAAACATGGAAATCTTGGTCACAAGTCACGATATTTACATGCTGATAGACTTTCATTCTAGGCTCCTTTTCTATAAGATCATTTATACTCTTCGAAAATCTCTTCACACCACGTCAGCTTCACCTTCCTGTAGATATATGGTTAATGACTTCGTCAGTCTTATCTACAACCTCAAAGCAGTGCTTTGAGCAAGCTACGGCTAGCTTCCTAGTTTGCTCTTTGATTTTCATTGAATATTACAGTGAACAATTTTTCTAGCTATTGTAACAAAAAAGTCACCCAAAGGCAACTTTTTTTGTCCATAAGATTTCAACGTAGAAAGGATTATTCAGAGCTAAAAGTTGCAGCTTGCTGCATTTGGTAATACTTGCCCTTTCGAGCCATGAGTTCTTGATGATTACCATACTCAACGATGTCACCATCAACCAAGACAAGGATTAAATCCGCATCCTGAATGGTTGACAAACGGTGAGCAATGATAAAGCTTGTACGCCCCTTCATGAGTTTAGCAAATGCATCCTGAACTAGCACTTCTGTCCGTGTATCGATGGAGGAAGTTGCCTCGTCTAAGATAAGAATCTTAGGAATAGCTAGAAAGACTCGGGCGATGGTCAAGAGTTGGGCTTGACCGACAGAGAGAGATTCTCCCGCATTTTCCAACTTGGTATCATAGCCTTGAGGTAGCTGTTGGATGAAAAAGTCTGCATTGGCTGCTTTTGCAGCAGCAATCACTTGCTCCCGACTGGAATCAGGATTTCCAAAGGCAATATTATCATGAATAGTTCCTTGCTTGAGCCAGGTTTCTTGAAGCACCATTCCAAACTGCTGGCGTAAAGAGGCACGACTATAATCATAAATGGATTTCCCATCCAGCAAGATATCTCCTGAGTTAATAGGGTAAAAACGCATGAGGAGATTGATAAGAGTTGATTTTCCAGCACCTGTCGGACCAACAATAGCAACCTTGCTACCAGCTGGAATATCAATAGATAAATCCTTAATCAAAATCTTTTCAGGATGGTAGCCAAAAGAAACCTGTTTAAAGGAAATAGCTCCCTTAACTTGGTCACTAGTCAACTCTTCCTTACCTGTTTCAGCCACCTCAGGACTATCTAAGACTCCATAAACACGTTCTGCACAAGCCAAGGCACTTTGCAACTCAGCTAGCACTGAAGAAATATCATTAAAAGGCTTGGTGTACTGTTGAACATAGTTCAAAAAAGTCACTAAGCGTCCAATGGTCAAGGTAGAGCCTATCATGATACGATAAGCTCCCACTCCAGCTAGAAGGGCATAAATAAGCGCATTGACAAAGCGAGTCGAAGGATTGACCGTTGAAGAATAAAAGATAGCTGACTGCGAATAACCTGCATAGTTGGCATTCGCCTCGTGCAGTCTTTGGATAAAATCTTCTTGAGCATTAAAGGACTGGATAATGGTCTGCTGGTTCAACGATTCTTCAATCAACTGAGTCTGAATTCCCCTCGTCTCTGTTTGCTTTTGGAAGAGATGATAGGAGCGTTTGGCAATAAAGCGTGAGATTACCATAGACAGTGGCGTCAACAGCAAGACCAAAAGAGTCATGAGGAGATGAAATTGAATCATGGCTAGAATGCTGACTAAAATCATCAAGACACCAATGAAGAATTGGTTAAAAATCATGGTCAAGCCAGCTGCCAACTGTTCTATGTCTGTTGTCACCCGACTGACCATCTCCCCACTGCCTTGCCGATCCACAAAGGCAATCGGTAAACGATGGAGCTTATGAATGATTCGCTCTCGTAAGTCTCTGGTATAAGAGAAAATTAGGCGATTATAGAGGAGAGGATTGGCCCACTGCACGAGGGTATTTCCTATGACCACCAAGATCATTTGAATAAAGATCTGCCAAAAAACTGGTGAAGAACCAGCCACTAGGACTTGGTCGATGACCTGCCCAATCAATATAGGTAGGTAGATTGATAAGGCAACCTGGACAATGGTTCCTAGAAAGGCTAGAAAAAGAAGGAAGGTATGACTTGTAAGGTCTTTAGCCAAACGTTTGAGCGTCTGGTTTGCAGTTTGTCGTCTCATACTAGTCCTCCTTACCATGTTGGGATGCATTGATTTCGCGATAAACTTGACTGGATTTCATCAAGTCCTCGTGCTTGCCGATAGCTAGGAGCTCACCTTTTTCCAAGAGGAGAATCTGGTCTGCCATCTGTAAAGTCGAGGTTCGTTGAGAGATCAAGATTAAACTGGTATTTGGCAGATTTTCTCGGATAGCTTTCAAAAGCTTGGACTCAGTGATAGTGTCCAGTGCCGAGGTCGCATCATCTAGGATGAGAAACGGAGCCTGGCGCAAGACTGCTCGTGCGATAGACAGCCTTTGTTTTTGTCCACCTGAGAAATTTCGTCCTCCTGCCTCAACTAGGACATCCAAAAGTCCTTCCTTTTCACTGACAAAATCCTTTGCTTGCGCAATTTCCAAGGCCTGCCAAAGTTCTTGGTCAGATAGTTCTTGTTCTAAACCTATAGTCAAGTTGGAACGAATGGTTCCTTTAAAAAGTTCGACTTTTTGGGGCACATAGGAAATCCAAGACCGCCACTGCTCCAAATTAAGAGGACTAGATCCATCTCTATAAAGGTCAATGCTCCCCTTGTCTGCTGGATAAAGTCCAAGGATGAGTTGTACTAAGCTTGATTTACCAGAACCTGTTCCCCCAATGATACCAAGGATTTGCCCTTGCTGCATATCAAAGGAAATGTCTCTCAAAGAAGGCTGGGCCGCATCAGGATAGGTAAAGGTCAGTTCTTGAACTTGTAAAACCTGATCACTGGTAGCTTGCTTTTGTTCTAATTTTGAATGAATATCTTCTGGAGCCTCGGCAAAAACTTCCTCAATTCGCTTGGCAGAGATATAGGACTGGTTGAGAGAATTAATCAGCATGGCTAGTTTGACCAATTCCACCAAAATCTGTAAGAGATAGTTGATAAGGGCAATGAGAGCACCTTGACTGAGTAAGCCTCCTTGGATAGAAACATATCCCTGCCAGATAATAACGAGGAGAGTTCCATTGACAATCAGATAAGTCAGAGGGGTTAATAAACTAGACCAGAAACCTGTCTTTTCTTGTAATCTAGCATAGACTTGGTTAAGGGTTTGAAAAATTTGTAACTCTCGTTTTTCTTGGCCAAAAGCACGAATAACCCGCATACCTTGTAATTGCTGGCGCGTTTCTTGAACCAGTTGGTCCGTTTTCTTTATCAGACTGCTGTAGAGAGGATTGACCAGTCTAGAGAGCCCTACAATAACAATGGTCAAAATGACAACCATGACCAAGAACCAGAGAGTCAGCTCAGCTGAGATTCGATAGGCCATAAAAATGGCCCCAAAAACGATAATAGGCGCTCGTAAAAAGAGACGCAGGAATTGATTGATCCCAGTCTGAATCTGGTAGGTGTCCGAAGTCAAGCGAGTGACCAAGCTAGAAGTTGTCAGACGATCTCTGCTATCCTTGGGCAAGGAAAGAATATGACGATAAAGGTCGTTTGTCAGTTCTTTGGCAAACCCAACCGCAGCCTTGGCTGAATAAAACTGAGCTACCAAGGCCACTAAAACTCCAATCACTGCAAAGATAAGGAGCAGACCAATCTGCATCCAGAGATGACCTTGATTTTTCTGGGGCAAAGATTGGTCAACAATTCCTGCAATCACCATGGGAACTAAGAGCTCAAACACAGCTTCTAGTAGCTTGAACAAGGGTGCTAAAATTGATTCCTTGATGTAGGGTTTGAAGTAAGATAATAGGTGTTTCATAAATCCCTTCTATTCGTATTCTGGAAATAAAGAAAGTGGGAAGTGCCCACCCTCTAAATTTTACTTGTTTAAGTATGGCAATAGATAGCCATATCCTGCTTTTTCCATCTCATCCTTGGACACAAAGCGTAAGGAAGCAGAATTGATACAGTAACGAAGCCCACCTAATTCCCGCGGCCCATCTGTGAAAACATGACCCAAGTGAGCATTTCCTGACCGAGAACGAACTTCGATTCGCTCCATTCCATGGCTCAGATCTTTGTAGTAGTGAATTAACTCCTTGGAAATCGGACGGCTAAAACTTGGCCAACCACAACCTGAAACAAACTTATCCTTAGCAAAAAAGAGTGGCTCACCCGTCGTAATGTCTACATAAATGCCCTCTTCAAAGGTTTGGTCATAGGCATTACTAAACGGCGCTTCTGTTGCAGCTTCTTGGGTAACACGATAAGACTCTTCAGTTAAGCTTTTCTTTAACACTTCTTGACTAGGCTTTTCATAATTTGCTGCGTCAATCAATGGTTTCTCAGCATCGGTCACATCGATATGACAGTAACCTGAAGGATTTTTCTTGAGATAGTCTTGGTGGTAATCTTCAGCTAAAATATAGTGGCGAAGTTTCTCCACTTCTACTGCAATCTTTCGACCCAGCATACGCTCTTGCTCCCGCACCACTGTGTAGATAGTTGGCAGGTCTGCTTCATCTTGGTAATAAATACCTGTTCGATATTGGCGACCACGGTCATTCCCTTGTTGATTAATCGATAAAGGATCGATGACTCGGAAATAATAAAGCAAAATCTCTCTAAGTGATACTGTCTTCTCATCATAAATCACTTGAACCGTTTCTGCATGGTCTGTTTCCTTGAGCAGCTGGTAATTGGTCGTTTCGACTTGTCCATTAGCGTAGCCAACACTGGTTGCTAGAACTCCAGAAATGCGTGAAAAATACTCCTCTAGACCCCAAAAACAACCGCCTGCTAGATAAATTTCTGCCATCTTTATTTCTCCTTTATCAAGTTTTTAACTAATACTCTTCGAAAATCTCTTCAAACCACGTCAGCTTACATCTGCAACCTCAAAACAGTATTTTGAGCTAACTTCGTCAGTTCTATCCACAACCTCAAAACACTGTTTTGAGCAGCCTGCGGCTAGCTTCCTAGTTTGTTCTTTGATTTTCATTGAGTATAAACTTCTTTTCAAAAAAAGGATAGGAAGGCCTCTGGTCGAGAGTTTCCCCATCCTATCTTCTATTCTTTATTTTGCTTCAACACGGACACCTTGGGTATCAACCTTCAAATCATGTAGTTTACCTTTGAAGGGTTGCTTTTCCAATTCAGCCTTAATCGCCGACATCTTGTCATGAGAAGCCAAGACCATAACTGTCGGTCCGGCACCAGAGAGGTAGGTCGCATAGGCACCATTCTCTTTTGCTACTTGCTTAATCGTAGCAAATTCTCTCACCAATTCCTGACGGTAACGTTCGTGGAAGAGGTCTCCCTCGATTGCTTGCCCAGCTGTTACCATATCTCCCGCTAACAAAGCGGCGACAGCTACATTGGCGATAGAACTGGCAGCGACAGCTTCCTTGTAAGATAATTTCTTAGGCAAGACACCACGGCTATCGCGAGTGCGTAATTCATAGTTTGGAATGTAGGCTAGAAAATCGCACTCGGGGAAGTCTGCCACAATCGCAGAGACCTGCCCTTCAACAGAACTTGCAATAACGAGATTACCATAAATGGCTGGAGCCACATTGTCAGGATGTCCTTCAATCTTGGTCGCCAACTGCAATTTTTCATGATCAGACAAGTTGAGATGCCCCAGTTGGTTGGCTAGCTCAATCCCAGCAACAATTACCGAGCTGGAAGAACCCAAACCACGCGCCAAGGGAACATCACTGGTCATTTTCAAACGTCTTGGCTGCAAGTCTGGTACAATTTGCAAGGCAATTTTTAGTAAAAGGTTACGCTCGTCATGTGGAATCCATTTGCCAATCTGGTGTTCAATCAGCCACTCATCCCGTTCTTCACAGACCTCGATTTGAAGATACTTGGTTACAGCTACACCGACCGAGTCAAAACCTGGCCCGATATTGGCACTGGTTGCAGGTACAATAATCTTCATCTTATTCTCCTAGCACCTTGAAGGTATTCAAGAGGTCGAATTCTGAAACCTTCTTCAATTCAGTTGAAACATTTTCAAGCTGGGCTTTATTAATCTTATGAGTGATAATCACAACACGCGCCTTATCACCTTCTTTGCCATCTTGGAGAATTTGCTTGAAGGAAATATCTTGGGCATTAAAGATTTCAGCCAACTTCAAGACCTGACCTTTTGAGTCTGGTGCCAAGATTGAGAAGTAGTAGTTTGCTTTAACATCCTCAGGATTTGCCAAGACCAAGTCACGGCTGTATTCGTTGAAATCTTTGCCAATGGTACCATCATTCAAGCGACGAACGATACGGACAATATCCGCCACAACACTTGTTGCAGTTGGTTTTTGACCCGCACCTGGTCCGTAGTACATAGACTCACCGATACCGATAGATTCTACAAAGACAGCGTTCATTACTCCATTCACACTAGCAAGTGGGTGCACTTTAGGAAGGAAGGTTGGAGTCACTTCTGCAGCAATTCCTGAAGGAGTTTCCTCGATAGAACCAACCAATTTCACTACATAGCCAAGGTCTTGAGCCACAGCTACATCTTCTGGTGTGATGTTGCGGATTCCCTTGTGGGCTACATCATCAAAGGCAACCTTCATGCCAAAGGCAAATTGGCTCAAAATCACCATCTTGTAGGCTGCATCAATCCCATCTACGTCATTTGTAGGGTCACTTTCTGCAAAACCTAGTCTTTGTGCTTCCGCAAGAGCATCATCGTAAGACCAGCCTTCTTCCACCATCTTGGTCATCATGAAGTTGGAAGTTCCGTTAACCACACCAAGAACGCGCGTGATTTTATCAGAAGCCAAGGAATTTGCTAAAGTGCGAAGAATTGGAATCCCACCAGCTACTGCTGCTTCGTAGTAAAGTGCTACCTTGTTAGCTTTAGCGATTTCTAGCAATTCTGTGCCATGAACAGCCAAAAGATCCTTATTGGCAGTAACAACGTGTTTCCCAGCCTCCAAGGCACGAGTGATAAAGGTTTTAGCTGGTTCGATACGCCCCATCAATTCCACTACAATCGTAATGTCTTGGTCTGATAAAATATCATCCACATTGGTTACAAAGTTAAAGTCATTCCCTGCTGCAAGCAAGCGGTTCTTTTCATCTTCGTCCTTAACCAATACCTTAGCAACTTCAATATCTGAATGTGCTGATTGATTGATTTTTTCTCCATTTTCCTTTAGGAGGAAAGGCACACCACTTGCAACGGTACCAAATCCTAGTAAAGCAATTTTAACTGTCATGTTTATCTCCTCGAAATTTTCTAATATAGCCATTATAACAGAATTTTGTGAAAATTCCTATTATAGTAAATCACTATTTCAGTCTAGAAAAAAACGAATCAGACGATTCGCTCTTCTTAAAATCTAGAAATAGCTTTCCAGAAAGGATTATCCAATCTTTTGCAGATTAAGTACTGCATCGTGATTCATCAAGACTTGACCATACTCCTGCAAGACTGAGCGACTGATATCACTATCATCTGCAAACTCGCGCATACGGGCCAAAAGCCACGCTGGATATGGACTTGGATGATTTTCAATATCCACTAAAATGGTCAAATAATAGCGCTCATTCATCTTGTAGAGTTCAGAAGTTTCCATCTCAAAAATCACTGTCTTGGCAAAAGCTACCAAGTCAGCCAACTTAGCAAAAGAAAGGATGTAGTAGATGTAAGGCTCTTTCTTGCTTTCAGCTTCTTGTTCAGCCTGCTCCTGCTCTTCTTCCTTGGCTTCGACTTGCTCTAGAGATTGAATGGCTTCAATATCATCCTTGGTTTTGTCTGCGATGCTTTTTTCTAAGGTTTTGATAAATTCATCTGGCGACATTTGAGCCAATTCTTCCATATCTGGTAAATCCGATAAGTCTTCAAAATCTAGATTTTGGTCAATCTTTGATTTAGTTACAAAGACATCTACCTTATCAGGTTTTGGAGTCACACGGAAGCTCAACATACCTGTATCCAAAAAGCTATCAGGCATCTCTAACTCATCCAAGATGGCATAAAAGAACTCTTCTGTTTTTTCTTGAGGAACGAGAAAGTCAGCAATCTCCATCCCTCGATCCATCAAATCCTCTAAAGACATCGTGATTTTTAAAGTTGTATCACTGATTTGTTTCATTTTCATTGCTAGTAACCTCATACTTTCAGTTCTATCTATTATACTAGATTTTTACGATTTTATCAAAAGAATGAAGCGAGAATGTGATATAATACTAGAGACCATTTTACAATACAAGAAAGAAAGTACAATGAAAAATATAAAAGTTAATGCACTGGCTAGCTTACTAGTCAATGTTCTCAATATCGTTTTTCCACTGATAACCAATCCTTATCTGACGCGGATTCTCAGCAAATCCAACTACGGTTATTTCAATACCGCCAATACCTGGGCTAGCTTTGTCATTCCTTTAGCCGCCTTTGGAATTTACAACTATGGGATTCGAGCTATCAGTAAAGTCAAGGACGATAAGAATAAAATTAACTATGTTTTCTCTAAATTATTCTATATCTCCATTATTACATCTGTTCTAACAACAAGTATCTATTTCCTATTTATTTACCTGGATAATAGTATTGAAAATTTAAAAGAACTCTACTATATACTTGGTGTCCAGGCTCTCTTCCAATTCCTTTATATCGAGTGGATGAACGAGGCTTATGAAAACTATGCCTTCATCCTTTACAAAACATTGGTTATTCGTATTGCCATGTTGGTCGCTATCTTCACCTTTGTAAAAACTCCAGACGATATCGTACCTTATGCAATCATTATGAGTGCAACTACAATTCTCAACTATCTACTCAGTTTTCTTTGGATCAAGAGAGAAGTTTCCTTTGTCAAAATTGGTCTCATAGAATTAATCAAAGCATCTAAACCGCTCTTGACTATGCTTCTACTAGCGAACGCCAACATGCTCTACACCTTACTTGATAGAATGTTTATTACCAAGGGACCTGATGAAAACTACATTTCTTATTATACCATTGCTTCCAGCATCGTTATGTTGATTGCCAGTGTCCTGAGTGGAGCTATCAATGTCAGTATTCCACGTCTCGGCTACTATCTCGGTAAGAAAGATTACGAATCTTATAAAAATCTTCTGAACCAAGGAGCTGCCCTCTTTTACTTCCTTATCATTCCAACCAGTATTGGGATTATGGTGTTAGGAAACTACGCTGCAGTTATCTACTCTTCTGAAAAATACCTTGAAGCTGGTATTGTGACTAGTGTCTTCGCCTTTCGGACTATTATTTGGGCCATTGAGTTAATCCTTGGTAAACAAATTATCTTCATCAACGACCACGAAAATCGTTTAACAGCCTTTTACTTTATTGGTGGTGGCACTAATATCCTACTCAACAGTCTCTTGTTTTTCAATAATATTTTTGCACCAGAGTACTACATTGCTACTACTATTATTGCAGAAACTGTAGTTGTTCTACTGGAAATTTACTTTATCCAGAAACATCATCTGCTTAACTTAAAAGAAATCTTTACTACTTTAACACGCTATACTATTGTATCGCTCGGATTCATTCCCATCTATTTCACATTTAAATTCCTTTTCCAAATCAACTCTTATACAGTCAACCTCAACATGATTCTCATGGTTCTCTCGACTGTTTCTACTTGTGGAATATATTATCTCTTGACACTATTTATTACCAAAGATAAAACATTCCACTATGCACTCAATCTTGCTCTTGCTAAGATTAAAAGAAATTAAAAAAATCCCCTGCTAATAGATTGCTCTACTAGCAGGGGATTTCCTTATTCTTGTTTCTTGTTTGAAATATTTGACTCTATGGTCGAATATTCTTTTTGTTTTTCTTGCGACTCTTATTTATTGACATTGTCTGATTTATCAATTAAAGTAGATGTTTCCTGTTTGTTTGTAGAATGATTTTGATTCTCATCATTATTAACACCTTGTTTCCATATACCTTCTTCATTAACTTTATAGCCATCAGGTGTCGTAGAATTTTTCAACAAGGAACCATCAGCTTGGAAATAGTACCAGTTACCATCCACCTGTTTCCAACCAGTTTGCATCGCTCCTGTTGTATCAAAGTAATAATGATCACTATTTACTTTATTGAGTCCAATCGACATGATACCATCTTCAGGATTCAAATAATACCAAATACCTTTGTCCTTTATCCAACCTGTTTTCATATCTCCAGTTGCTTCAAAGTAACGATAATGATTGTCAAACCATTTCCAACCAGTCTGCATAGATCCAGATGAATTGAAGTAATAGTATTTACCATTCACTTGATGAAGACCAACCAACATAGTACCTTCCTTACCTTCGAGATAGTACCATACATTACCATCCTTCAACCAACCAGTTTGGAGTGCACCAGATGTAGCGTAATAATGCCAAGAATCATTTGACCACTGCCATCCAACTTGCATAGTACCTGCTGGGCTGAAGAAATAGTTCTTACCGTCAATTTCTTTAGAGCTGACTACCATGATACCTGTTTCTGGATCCAAATAATACCATGATTCTTTATCTTTCAACCAACCAGTTTTCATGGCACCTGAGTTCGTATAGTAGTACCAGCTATTGTCTTGCCACTTCCAGCCAGTCTGCATGGCACCACTAGCATTCAAATAGTAACGAATACCATTAATTTCTTGTCTTCCAGTTAACATGATGCCATCTTTATCTAAATAATACCAGACTTCTTTATCTTTAATCCAGCCAATTTGCATTGCTCCTGAATTTGCAAAATAATTCCAGTAACCATCTATAAAGACCCAGCCAGTTTGCATCACACCTTCTTTATTAAAGAAATAAGTTGAACCATTTATAACCTTTTTCCCAAGTGTAGGATTTCCATTTTCATCATAATAATACCAGTTTGCCGACTCTTTTACCCAACCAGAAGAATTTCCCTCAGACTGGAGAGCACCACTATTACTAAAGAACATTTTTTTACCGTTAAATACTTGATGTCCAGTTAGCATTTTACCGTCTGCCGCAAAAAGGTATTTTTTCCCTCCAATTTCAGAGAGCTCACTAAATCGTCTAGCGCCATTCGATTGGATATAATACCAAGAGTCATCTAGCTTGAACCATCCGCCTGTTTGCATTTTACCATTTTGATTCAGATAGTAATCATTCCCCTTGGCATTTTCTCCCCAGTCGTCATTAAGGTGAAGCCAGCGTCCTGCTTGCATTAATCCTTTTCCATTAAAGAAGTAAGTGGCCCCACCAATCTCTTTCCAACCGATAGCCATTTCTCCGTCAGACAAACGATATTTCCAATAGCCATCTTCTTGATACCATTTTTCGTCAACTACAGGGATATCAGGGAAGGTATTTGAAACATTAGTAAATCCTTTATCGCTAATATCAAAAACGGTAGCATCTTGAGTTTGGCTAGCAGCATGAAGAACCTGAATATTTTTCTTCTGAAGGTATTCTCTGGTTGAAGCAACATTAATATCTCCACCAGTTGTCTGAATAATCATTTTTGGTGATAAGTTCTCAAGAAAATTAATCGTATTGGAAATTGTCGCATCATAATGGTGGTTCCATTTCATCATATCAACCTTACCGATAACAGAACCCAACTTATCTTCTGCTCCTTCAGCATTATCCAAATCTCCACCAAGATAGATTCTCTTTCCTGCCACAGTCACCACTGAAACGATGGAGTTGGAATTGTCATCTCGAACTTTTTTCAGATTACCATTAGTATCATATTCATTCTTATAGTTATAAAGTTGGATATCCATATCACCTAATTTTAAGTGACTATCCTCATCTGAAATGTTTTGAATGAGAGTAACCCCTCGTTTTTGTGCTGCTCTCAAAGCATTATCATAATTGAAAAGGTTATCCCATAGTCCCCAGTTTGCTGTGATCCGATCATCTGAATATTTTTTCAAATAAAACTTACCGACTTGATATCGATTGAGTATTTCGTCCGCTCCACCAATATGGTCACTATGGACATGAGTTCCTATGATAAAATCTAATTTTTTAACACCTATTTGATCTAGGTGGCGAATCAAGCGATCCTCTAATACTTGATAATTTCTCATAGAAATTCCCCAACGACTTGGATAGCGTGGGTCACTCCCATCAGGGAAATCATAGTCTTCACCCATATCAATCAAAGCATAATGACCATTGCTTTCCAGAAGAATGGCATCACTCCCTGACTTGGCCTTAGTATTTATAAAATGGATACGATTTCCTGAACCTGCAGTAATAGTTTCTGCATCTACTCCTTGAGATAACTGAATCAGTACTAGAAAGAATACAAGAAAACTATAGCCAACGAGTTTTATTAACTGTTTATTTTTCACCTTGAAAACTCCTTTGTTTTAAACGATAAGCAACTTTTACTAATCTATCCAGTAATTTTTATCCCCTCCTGGGACTTGTTGTTCAATAGGTGGTGGAGTCATATAGTTTTCTCCAAATTCATAGACAAGTATGTTATGGTATTTTCTCGGAACCTTTACCACTATGTTTTCATACGGCATATCAATCAAATCATAAAGCCATTCTTTTTTTATACCCTCTGGATAATAGGGGTCATATATAGTACAAGTAAGATTTGTTGCTTGGTCTACACTATACTTCAAAGCAAGACTCTCTAACTTTTGATTCCATAGTTGAGGGGAAGTTAAACGAAAAATAGCCGAACCAATATAACGAGGAAAGTTTTTTAGTCCTCCATTCTCAGACTTGATTCCTTTAAAGTTCAAAGAAGAAAGGCGAATGAAATATTTGTATAGTTTCATTTTCTTCCGATCGCTTGCTTGTGTTACGACACCATCATATGGAAAAATGTCAACGCAAGTTCCCAATACGACCGTTGGATCCACGAGGTTAGCATCTCGACGTGTCCTTACATCATAGACTCTCATATAACTGTATGGGTATCCCTTTGTTTCTCTGAATGAAATTAATTTATAGTAGGGATGATTTTCATTTTTTAAAACCTTATACAGTTTTTCAAATTCATCACGCGCTAAGGAAATATCTGTATCATCATCCCAAGGGATAAATCCTTTATGGCGTACAGCTCCTAGTAAGGTTCCAAAATCAATAAAGTATTTGATCTGATGTTGTTCACAAAGTTCATGTAGATACCTTAAAATATCCAATTCTACTTGTTTGATTTCTTCAAGAGTTAAAGTTCTTTCAGACATAGGTTTTATTCTCCTAAATTTGACTATATTTTTAAACGTTTCTTAATTCCAATCCCGTCATTTAGACCTTTTAATAATCTTCCATAATTTAAAATCATGATGAGATAGTCTTTGTTCAACTGGAGGCAATTGCATATAATCTCCGTAGTCTGAGGTCAAAATTTCATGATATTTTTTCGGAATGGTAAATTTCTTACCTTCAAATGTTCCAGTAGTAACTTGTTCTAGCCATTCGCGTCTCCACACTGGTTTGTTCATATCCTTGTAGATAAGGTAATCCACTTCCTCATAATCCAACACTTTACGTGATTTAGCAAGTTCTTCAATTTGTGCAACGTATTTATTTGTATTTGTAAAATAAAAAATAATAACTGAAATATAGCGTATCAGTGAATTCAGTACACTTTTCGTATTGGTGATGCCTTTAAATGTATAGCAACTCAATTGACGTTTCTTTATNAGTTTCGTCATCTTGTTNTTNAAATNTNNATCATCNTCNTAACCATCTACAGGGAAAATATCTACATAAATCCCCATATTGGAATCAATTCGAATATCTTCTTCTAATAAATAAGTTTGATTATCCTGAACTTTCATAAAGGGATAGACATAGTTGAGATTATTTTTATAAGACATCACTTCGTAACGTTCGTCAGGGTTAACGATAAGGTAGTTTTGCAACTTCTCATAGTCTTCACGCAACATACAGATATCCATATCATCATCCCAAGGAATAAAACCTTTATGACGAACCGCACCGATAAGACTGCCATAAGCTAGGAAATATTTAACACCAATTTTTTGACAAGTTTCATGAATGTATTCCATGATTCCTAGCTCCATCTGTTGAATCTCTCTAATATCAGTTACTTCCTGATAACGAATACCTTCATCACGTTTGCAAACAACTAATCCATAACCAATAATCAACCAAAAGATAATATTAATAAAGTTAGTTGAGTACATAATCTGACTTTCAAATAATTGACCGAACAAGATGCCAAAGAAAAGAATCATAATCAACTTTTCAGAGTTCTTTTTAGAAACAATCAAATAAGTCAAAAAGCGCTTAATTATATATCCTAGTAGAAGTAGAAAGGATACTAAACCTAAAATTCCAGAACTAACAAATATCGTTACCAAAATGTTATGGAAATTTCCACCAATAAGAGAATTTTGAATCTCAAATTTACTGAAATATTTTGTGTAATAATCTGGAACATTCCGTACACCATAACCAAAAATTGGTTTCTCGCTTCCCATTTTTATAGCATTTTTCCAAATATAAGTTCTACCACTAGGTGTTGTTTCTATTAGATGAAGTTCTCCTGTTTTTTTAATAACTGAAGAATCCGTTTCTGCATAAAATTGTCCTTTATCTAAGTCTAATACAGTAGCTTTCCCCGAAGATATATAAATAGAAGTTACATAACTCAATCCGATGTTAAAACCAGAAACAAGTAAAGCAGTAACAATAAAAGTAAGAAATCGCTTAGCTAGCTTACCCCTGTTAATAAAGAAACTATAAAACCCAATCATCAACACTAAAGATAATAAAGCTCCTCTACTTTGCATGGTTGCAAAGTAAACTAATTGAAGTAGATTGTTTAGTTTTAGATAAATAGAGTATTTGTTTCCTTTATGAATCAAATACATAGCCAAAAAAATGCTGATGTATGAAAATATCGCGCTAGCATTAGGATTTACAATCCCCCACAGACGTCCATTCATAACACCATAGTAATAAGATTGCTCTCCAATCTTAAATAGGATAAGGACTCTACTTATCAATAAACCAAACGCGAAAATTGCTGAAGAGAATGAAACAATTTGAACTGTGTAGGCAATCCAGTCAAATAATCNTTTAAGTTGCCCAGATTGTAACATTGTAAATAATAAAACATAGGTTACCATGAAGAGGATTTCAATCACATTTCCAATCAAATGTCCGGAGCGATTGAAAATAGCTGATAACAGATGGCTTCCAGCTAAGAGCCCAAATAAGGATATAAATTTGCGATCTACTGTGATCTCTTTCCACTTAAACAATAAAGTATAGCAAATATAAAGCACTACAATCGCTGACAATCCTTTATAGAGGGGATTGGCTATCTTATAAACTAGTGAACTCATACTTAAAATCGAAATAAAAACAAACAGATATGAAACCCATAGTTTTGATTTTTCAAAGTATTCATTCATTATTGGAAAATTCATTTTCAACTCCTTCTCATAATATTAGTTTCTTAATCCAACAATTTTTTTATAGATCCATGGAGAAAAAACAAGTGACAGGATAGCTATTTTACGAAATGCAGTGAAATAAGTATCCTTCCATATTTCGTGTCGATGCTGAATAATCCAAGTCCTTAGCTCGACTTTCTCCTTTTGATACTGTTCAGATGAAGTAAATATAATTTTATCGTAAACTATGATATATGACCAACATTCTCTATTTTTCAATTCATATTTTAAATTAGGAAATACTTGTGATACTTGAGCAATGATGTTCTTATAAACTTCTATCGTGTCAAATACATACCGATTAACAGATGTTGTTGCACTTCCCTCACGATGATCATAATAATAAATTGGTTTGTCAATAAATACGCTACTGCATCTTGTCTTTAGTAGCAATTCAGTTAAAAACAAGGCATCTTCTGCTAGATGGTAATCTGTATTAAATTTCTCTTCTGCCAGCAGGTCTCTATTAAATAGTTTTGCGACTGGAAAGAATGATGTCTTAGTGGTCATCAGTAATTCTTTCATGGTTTCTTCTGTTGACCAAAGTTCTTTTCTACCAGAATACGGGGGTAAGTCTGTCACTATTCCATTTTTGATATGGTGTAGAGGAGCAATCACAAAACCTACATTTTCTCCCTCAACTGCACTAGCTAAAGTAGCTAGGTAATCCTTGGTGACGAAATCATCGCTATCAACAAAAGTTATCCAAGCACCCGTCGCTAGCTGAATTCCAGTATTTCTGGCATTAGAAACACCAGCATTTTCGATATGGTAAACCTTGATATTTTCACACTGATATGCTAAATCATCACAAATTTGTCCACTTGAATCAGTAGACCCATCATTTATTAGGATTAATTCAAAATTAGTATAAGTCTGCTTTAAAATAGACTCCACACATCGCTCCAGATAGGCTTCTACATTGTAGACTGGAACGATAACGCTAATTTTTTCTTCCATCATGCGCCGTATTCTCCCTTGTACTCTATGTAGCTCTTGTCCATATCTGCTATAATGGCGTCATGATGCGGTACTTGTTTGTCTGCTGGTGGAGGCGTCATATAATCACCAAAAGCAGTTCTAAGATAGGCATCATAACCAACTGGAATGGGCATCTCTGTCTCTTCAAATGGTAAGAAAAGATTATCCTCAAAAGATTCGATTAGGTACTTGTTTCTCATGTAGCCAGGACCTGAGCATAATTCTGTGATGCCATCGCTCTCAGCTAGACCATACTTGGTCATTTCTTTCTCAGCTTTTTTCCAAATGCGATAACGAAGAGATTTCGGCGTCAACCCCAGTAAAATACGGCTTCCCCACTTCATAAGTGCGCCATGTTTTTCTGGAATAGTTTGCGCACAAAAGAGTGAATAAATCAGTGCCCAACGAACCTGTTTTTTCCGCTCAGCTGGATTTTTAGGATAATAATCCAAAGGCAAAACATCCAAAGCCAAACCATGTGGCAAATCCAAATCTTGCTGGTAAGGTTTAATGCAGGTAGTTTCCTTGTCACGAATAGTAATAAAAAGATTGCGGTCTACAAAATCCTTGTTACTCTTTGACAAGAAATAACGCTCATCTGCATAACGAGGCCATAATTCTGCCAATTTCTCATAATCCTTGCGAGGCATAAAAAAGTCTAGATCATCATCCCAAGGAATGAAACCTTTGTTTCGAAGGGCACCAATAGCACCTCCACCACAAAGATAACAAAGCAAATCATGTTCTTTACAAAATGCTATAAAATATTCAGCCATTTCTAGACTACGAGCCTGAATCGCTTTCAAATCACTCATGTCGCTCCTCTTCTTTTAAAAACGGGTTATATCGTTTAATTATATCATAAAAAAGCATTAAAAATCTATCATAGGGAAAGAAAAAAGCTTAATCCACTATTATAACAAGCTGACTAAACTTAAATTCTCATTTTCTCTTCTATCTCATTCCCATCTGTGCTAATTTTGTTTGATATTTATTTTGATCAACTAAAAGAGCTTGACCACCATAAACATCATAAGCATCAACCCAATCTCCAAGTTCTGGAACAGTAAGCTTCTCAATACCATTTTGGATTCCTTCTAAAACCGGTAAACCATTTGTCAATAAGAAGGTATAAGGAGCATTAGTAGAAGTCATAGCAAATACCTTTCCAAGCGCTTCTGATCCAGTGAATAGTTTTATTGGATCTTTAATTTGCGTAAAAATAGCTGATATCACTTGTTGTTGCCTCTTTGTACGACCATAATCCCCCTCGTCATCATCACGGAAGCGGGCATAGTTAAGTAGAGTGGAACCATTCATCTGCTGTTTTCCTACCCTAATAGTTTGAGTCGGAGACTCAGTCTCCGTAGCATGAAGATCGTCTCCCACCGTAGCTTCGGTTAAAGGTTGACCTTCTAAGGTTGAGAATTTGGCATCAATCGTCACCCCATCAGGGAAGAGAGTGTCAATAGCGGTTGCGAAGGCCTGAAAATCAACCAAGGCATAGTACTTAATGTCCAAGTCAAAATTATCTTTCAATACTTGGCGAACCATTTCTGCCCCTTTTTGGCCTTCTTGTTCCCCTAGTTCATAGGCTACATTTAACTTGTTATCTGTTTGTTTCTTCCCATTGATAATCTTACTATATCCATCAATATAAACTAAGTTATCACGCATGAAGCTGACCAGCTTAATTTTCTTATCTGAGCCACCAACATTTAGTACCATAATAGAGTCCGTTCTCGTCTCAGCACTATTTTGGCCAATCCGTCCATCTGTTCCCATGATAAGAATATTGGTTCCGTCTTTTGCATCTTGCCCATTGAACACTTCCACTTGAGCTGCTTTTGCATTAGCAGGTTTATCAGGAGTAGTGGCATTTTGATATCCTCTTAAAAACATAAAAATTATTCCAAAGGCTACACATGCCAAAACTGCAAGTAATCCAACAAGAATACGACCTAAACGTAGTTTTCGTTTCTTTTTCTTTACTTTTGGAATAGGAGCTAGTTTTTGAGATTTTTTAGAACGACTACGATTGCTATAAGAGGGGAGCGGAAAATTAGAAACTGAATCTTCCACTACCTTCTGGACTTTCAGGGAATCTTCGGGAATATCTTTACTTCTACTTCTACTATGTATCTTAGCTTGAAGATAATCAAATTCCTTTTTTTCTTTCTCATTTAAATAATATATATTCTTAAAGAGATAGTCATAACGCAACTGCTCGTGATGGTTTAAAGGATTTTCTTTACTCATCTTCTCTCCTTTCCATGGTCTGATATTGGATAAATAGGATAGGCGCCCAGTACTTTATGCTGGATTCCAATCGCTTCTAATTCTTTTTGGGCAAAGTGGACCAAGTCCTTATCAGCATAGTCCACATCGATAATGAAAAAGTATTCGCCCAGTGCTGTCTTGAGTGGCCGACTTTCAATTTTTGTCAGGTCAATTCCTCTCCAAGCAAAGGTCGATAGGGCCTTATAAAGTGCACCTGGAAGATTGTCTGGTAAAGTCAAGGCCAAACTCATTTTCTCAGTTTGTGATTTCAAGGGAATAAAAGGTATTTCAGCTCCCAAAACCCAGAAACGGGTAAAATTGGCTTCCATTTCCTGAATATCCTCGGCAATCAGTTCTAAGCCATATTCTTCGGCAGAACTTCTTGGTGCAATGGCTGCATAAGGCTGGTCTGGATGTTCGGAAATAAAACGGGCTGCATAAGCTGTACTAGCTGTTACCTCGATTTGGGCCTCTGGATATTGTTCATCTATGAATTTCTTTCCTTGAGCCAAAGCTTGTGGATGAGAAAAAATCTTTTCAATCTTAGTATGGCCTGGAACCACCATCAACTGCTGATGAATAGGCTGAACGATTTCTGCAACTGCTTGAATGCGAGCCTGATGAAAAAGGTAGTCCAAGGTTTCATGAACACTACCCTCTATAGAATTTTCAACTGGCACCACAGAATAGTCCACCAATCCTTGCTCATAGGCCTTGATGACATCTGTAATATTGGCAAAGGCCTGCAATTCCTCATGAGGAAAAGCTGTCTGCACAACGTGGTGTGAAAATGATCCCTTGGGACCTAGGTAAGCAATTTTCATCTCAGTTCCTCTATAATTTCCTCTGGGCTTAACTTGGTCACATCCAAAATCCGACTAGCCACTTCCTCATACCAAGCCTGTCTTTCTTGAAAAATAGCTGCAAGTTCTTCCTTGCTATTATTTAGAAAAAGCGGGCGCTGATTGTCCTTATCAGCTGCTATGCGTTGGTAGAGGGTTTCAAAATCAGCTTTCAGGTAGATATTATCAGAATTTGTCTTTAGTAAGTCACGATTTCGCTGAGAAATGACCACTCCCCCACCAGTTGACACAACTTTGTCTCTTTGTAGTAACTCAGCTAGGATTTCTGACTCTACCTGACGAAAGGCCACTTCGCCCTTTTCAGCGAAAAAATTCGCAATGGACATACCTAGGCGCTTCTCAATCAGAGCATCCATATCAAGGTAATTAGGGTCTAAGCCTCTTGCAATAGTCGATTTACCAGCCCCCATAAATCCTAGTAATACCTTAGCCATGAATCAAGCTCTCCAAATCATCAAAGAAGCTAGGATAGCTGGTATTGATAGCTTCTGCACGGTCAAGATCCACTTCTCCATCAGCAACCAAGAGGGCCGCGATAGCCGTCATCATGCCGATACGATGGTCTCCAAAAGTATTGACTCTAGCACCGTGAAGGGCTGATTTTCCTTTGATAATCATTCCATCTGCCGTCGGAGTAATATCTGCTCCCATACTATTTAAAGCGTCTGCCACAACCTGAATGCGGTCTGTTTCTTTGACTTTAAGTTCCTCAGCATCCTTAATAACTGTTACACCTTGAGCTTGGGTCGCAAGTAGAGCGATAACTGGCAATTCATCAATCAAGCGTGGGATCAAAGCACCACCAATCTCTGTTCCTTTCAAGTCAGAAGACTCAACAGTCAAGGTAGCAGATTTAGCGACTGGGTCAATTTCAGTTATTTCTAGTTTCCCACCCATGGCACGAATGACATCAATAATACCAGTACGCGTTTCGTTAATACCAACATTCTTCAGCACTACACGAGAATTTGGAACAATCAAACCTGCGACCAACCAAAAGGCTGCACTGGAAATATCTCCTGGAACAACCACCTTTTGTCCTGACAATTTTTGTGGCCCGTGGACTGTGATTTTTTTGCCCTCCACACTTAAATGACCACCAAATTGTTGCAACATATCTTCAGTATGATTACGGGTGCACTCTTTTTCGATAATAACAGACTCCCCCTGAGCCTGCAAGGCCGCAAACATCAAGGCTGACTTAACCTGGGCAGATGCAATTGGCAACTCATACTGAATAGGTCTTAGGTTTTTCGTCCCTTTTAAATGAAGGGGAGGCAGGTCTCGCTCAGTTTGCCCTGAAATACTAACGCCCATTTTTTTCAGTGGAAGGGTCACACGGTCCATAGGACGTTTGGAAAGACTGTCATCGCCAAACATCTCTACTTCAAAATCTGCACCTGCAAGGACACCTGAAATCAGACGAATCGAGGTTCCAGAATTTCCCATATCAAGGGCATTTTGCGGAGCTTTTAGGCCGTCCATACCGACACCTTGAATGGTAATAACCTCATCTTTATCCTCAATCTCAACACCAAGGTCGCGAAAGACTTGCATGGTCGAAAGGACGTCTTCGCCACGTAATATATCATAAACCTTGGTCTCGCCCTCAGCCAAACTTCCAAAGATAATGGAACGGTGACTGATAGACTTGTCACCTGGAACGCGGATACTGCCGTGTAAGTGGCGAATGTTTGTTTTTAGTTTCATACTGGACCTCATACTTGCAATACTTTTACCTATTTTATCATAAAAAGCCAGAAATTCCTTAAAAATTCCTGACTTTATGATAGTTATTTTCTTATTTTAGCAATTCTTTTCATTTTCAATTTACCAACTATCTGAAGAACCACCACCATCAAATCCACCGCCACCCCAATCATCTGAAGACCAAGATGAACTAGAACTACCAGAATCATATGAATCTGATCTATCATAAGAACTTGACTGTACTCTTTGTGAAGCATAGTAGCTTTTTTTAAGATCGGAAGTCCAAGAAGCATTCCTCACAAAATCTTTATCGTTTGGATAGAGTTTCCCCTTCCCATTATAAGAGTATTGAGAGCGATTAAGCCTATCTAGGTGCTTTCTTTCAACTTCTGCGTAGTATGCTTCTAGAAGTAATGCAGTCCAAGTATCATTAGGCAGAAAACCTTTTGAGTCTGGATAAAGTTTATTATATCCTTCGTACTGATATTGAGACCTAATTAAACGCTTATTTTTTTTATAGTCAGATTTACGTTCTTCAGTCCACGTATCGTTAGGTACAAAGTCAGGAAAATCTGGATACAGCTTACCCTTTCCCTCGTACTCATACTTAGAAAAGCGACATCTTTTTAAGTACTTGATCCACGTTGCTAAACTTAGTAAAAGAAAGAACAACAGATAGAACAATATCGGAAACGGAATGTAATCGAAGTACTTACTAAAGCCTTCATTATTTTTTAATGATTTTTCATAGCTTTTTGGAAGTCGATTATTTTCCTTCTTGTTTATGATTTCAGCTTTTCTAGACTCCGCTCTAGAAATACCTACTAGAATTTTGTTAAGAGCATCAGTATATTTCCCTTCTTTCATGTACGGCTTAGAATCATTTAATAAGGAACTGGCCATAGAGTCAGTAAGCCAAATTGCTGCTTCGTTGGATGTTTCAATACGAAACTTCCTATCTTTTATAGCAATAGCAATTAGAATTCCACTGTTGGAATCTTGTTTGCCAACTTTCCATTTGCGTGCAACCTCATTGGCTACCTCTTCAATACTAGAACCGTCCAGAGTATCTACAATATAAATACCCACTTGGGTTTCACTCCCAGCATTCATACTCTCTAACGTTTCTGCAACACTAGTGGTTAAATAGCCGTTAGGATCGTAAATACCATTTAAAGGACGATCTGGAACAGCTATATTTGCCGCAACAAGAGGCATAAAAAAGAATAAAGGGGTAATTAAGAGTAAAAGTAACTTTTTCATAGGAAATACCCCACAAGACTAATCAGTTAAATTGACTTTAGGGACAACCTTTGCATCTTTTTCTGCTTCAATTAAGTCAGCTCTTTGGAAACCAAACAAACTAGCTATCACACTAGTAGGAAAACGTCTAATGGTCTTATTATATTCTGTTGCAATATCGTTATAATCTTTACGAGCGACAAACAAACGATTTTCAGTTCCCTCAAGCTCTGAAATTAGAGAAGATACTTGAGTGTCAGCTTTTAACTCAGGATAATTTTCTTGAACAACTAGCAATCGAGAAATGGCAGAAGTTAATTCGCTCTCCCCTTCATTTTTTGTTTCTGTATTTCCTGAGCCAATCTTAGAACGAGCATCCGCAATCTTTGTAAAGATGTCTTCTTCGTGCTTCATATATCCTTTTACAGAATTTACAACATTTGGAATTAAGTCAGCTCTACGTTGAAGTGCCACTTCAATCTTCGAGTTAGCTTGTTTCACAGATTCATCTTTGCTAACAAGACTATTGTACGAACCTGCCAACACTATAATACTGATGAAGATAATTCCTACAGGAACTCCTATTAGAGCAATTAATTTTTTTGACATATTTTTTCCTATTTTCTATTGTTCATCATTTAACTAAAATTTATAGATAATAAAAATCATTCTCTTTCATAATTGTTTCTATATTTATTATCTCATCAAAAATTTCTAACTTATCAATTGAAGTAGAAAATAACAGTTATAAGCTTTCAAATTCGTTTTGTATTATAGTTATGATTTTCAATAGCCTATTTAATTTGTTTTGGATTTTGTTTATTAGTAAAGGCATTCATCCCCAGAGTCATTCTTAAACGAACCACGCTAATAACTCTAACTAATACAGTAGTTACCAATGATAAACATACGTTTAAAAAATATCTATAAAAATGAACAAAATACTGTTCTTATTTTAGCAATTCTGAAACTGGTTCGAAAACAATTTTTTCAATGTCAGAAAGGTAAATTGCCAATTGTTGTTGCTTGGTAAAGAATTCTGACAAGAGGCTATTCCCCTGAATCTGCTTGCCAAAGCCTTCCATTTTAGCTTGGAAGGAAGCGTCTGGCATTTGACCTGTCTGGGCTAGTCTTTGAATTTCCTCTTGGAAGGCAACATATTCTGTAAAGATTTTACTTGCCTCTGCATCTGCTGAAATAGCATCTTTAGCTGCTTTAACAGCCTTGTATTCTGGTAATTCGCGAAGACCGCGACTAAGTTCGTTTGCACTATCGTAAATATTTGACATGTTCTTCTCCTTATTTATTTCTTTTAAAATTACTAGTCACTCTGTGGTCATTATTATTGTGCAATCACTTTTATATGACCTCTTGAATATCCATTGCTTAATTCCTTATCTGGTATATACTCTATCTTCAAAGTTCCTAAATTAGAACCTGTTTTTATTTCATTCGACATAAGATTATCAAAATAGTTATCTATCTCATCATCAGATAAGGACGATTCAATCGATTTAACAATATCATGAAATACTTCTTTCATTCCTGCAACACCAGATTCACTATTTTCATTTGTCTGATTTATTGTTACATTGATCTTATCAGTATCATTTGCATGTAAAAGCTCCAAGTAATATCCGTAGCTTGATGCGAAATATTTTATTTTTATATTTCCTTTTTTGATATTTTCTAATGGGCTATTAGAATTTTGATTATAGCTGTTAATAAAATCATTAATAATTCTATCGTCTACATACTTTGAATTAGTTTTCTCTGAACTTGTTTCTTTCTTGGATGGTTCATTTTTTGTCTCGACACTTGCTTCTGAATTAGTTTTCACATCTTTTTTAACAGCACAAGCACTAAGTAGGATAAAAGAAATAAAGATAATACCAAATATTGATTTATTTATTTTTGACATGATTTTCTCCTTATTTGATAACGACTGTGTAGTCGGTATTTTCTGTTATTAGCTGCTCGGCTCGTTCCAAGTCTTGAGCATTTTTAAATGAAATTTGTAGGATCCCGTGAATATCTTCACGGTTTTCCTCGTTGATGTGGATGTTAACCAAGGAAGTTCCACGTAGCAATTCCAAAATCCGCAAGATGACATCTTCTTCATCAGGAACATCGACATAGAGGTCATAAGAGCTATCCACTCCACCACGCTTATGTATTTCCATGGCCTGACGTTGCTCACGCGCTTGGTTGAAAAAGTTCCAGATTTGCTCTTCATCTCCCTTGCTGATGGCTTGACCAACCTGATCCAAGCGTTCCTTAAAATCCTCAATCCGCTCTAGGATAGTCTCGCGATTGGACAAGAGAATAGAGGTCCACATACCTGGCTCGCTTTCTGCAATTCGAGTCATATCTCGAAAACCACCTGCCGCAAAGCGCCTTGCCATCTCATGTTCTTGAGCATAAACCGCGGTCTGCTCCATTAGACTAGAAGCTAGAATATGAGGAAAATGGCTAATCTGAGAAGTCACACGATCATGCTCCTTGGCATCAATCTCGATAAAGCGAGCATGAAGACCTGAAAGCAAGTCCCTCATTTCCTCAAGCGTGTCCTGACCTGTCAGGCTCGAAGGTGTAAAGATATAATAGGCATTTTCAAAAAGATTGACATCCGCAGAGGCAGCCCCTGTCTTATGACTACCAGCCATGGGATGGGCCCCGACAAAGCGAACAGACTTGCCAGCCAAATACTGCTCCGCTGCATCCACAATGGCTGACTTGGTAGAACCAGCATCTGAAATAATCACGCCTTCTTTCAAGTCCAAGTTGACCAATTCCTTAATGAAAGCAATGGTTTGTTTGATTGGCAAGCTGAGAATGATGATATCTGCCAAAGGAGCAAAACTAGCAAAATCATCTGTTGCACGGTCAATCATGCCTTCTTTCAAGGCGATATCCCTCGAAGCTTGACTGCGATTATAACCTAAAATTTTATAATCTGGATGATCGCGTTTGATTCCGAGTGCCATAGAGGCACCAATCAAACCAAGACCTGCGATATAGACTGTTTTTGCCATAGGAACTCCTTAATAGTTCTTTGTATAGTCTCGGTGTTGGGCTACCGCTTCTTTTAGTTCCTCAAGATTATCTGATGAGAATTTTTCGAGGATTTCTTGTGCCAGAACCGTTGCCACAACGGCTTCCATAACTACACCTGCAGCTGGAAGGGCGGTCGGATCACTTCTTTCAACAGTTGCCTTGTAGGGTTCATGGGTTTCGATATCCACACTCATAAGTGGTTTGTAGAGAGTAGGAATGGGTTTCATGACACCACGAACAACGATGGGTTGCCCATTAGTCATACCACCTTCAAAGCCCCCTAGATTGTTGGTACGGCGAGTATAGCCGTCTTCTTCAGACCAGAGAATTTCATCCATGACTTGGCTGCCTTTACGATAACCAGCTTCAAAGCCAAGACCAAATTCCACCCCTTTAAAGGCATTGATAGAGACAACAGCTTGTGCCAATCTTGCATCCAATTTTCTGTCCCATTGGACATAGGAACCAAGACCAACTGGGACACCTCCGACGACTGTCTCAACAACCCCACCGATGGTATCACCGTCACGTTTGATTTGGTCAATATAATCCTTGATTTCTTGTTCCCGTTCTTGGTTGACAATAGAAACTTCAGACTGGGCAGCTCTTTCCTTAATCTCAGCAACTGTGAGATTCTCAGGAACATCGATTTCCTTGCCACCAAAGACTACGACATGGTTGGCAATCTCCATATCCAGCTCAGCCAAGAGGCGCTTGGCTACTGCTCCCACTGCTACCCGCATAGTAGTTTCACGAGCTGATGAACGCTCCAAAGAATTTCGCAAATCATCAAAACGATACTTGATACCCCCAACCAAGTCGGCGTGACCTGGACGAGGATGGGTGATTTTTCGTTTGCTTTTAAGGCGTTCTTCAATGTCTTCCGCAGTCATAATATCCAGCCATTTTTGGTGGTCCTTATTGACGACATCCATGGTAATAGGCGCCCCTGTCGTCTTTCCATGGCGAACGCCTGAAGTAAAGACAACTTGGTCGCTCTCAATCTTCATACGTCCGCCACGACCGTAGCCACCCTGACGGCGTTTAAGGTCCCCATTGATATCCTCAGCTGTCAAAGGAAGTCCAGCTGGAATTCCTTCAATGATAGCCGTCAGACGGGGGCCGTGTGATTCTCCTGCTGTTAAATATCTCATACACTCTCCTTATTTTACCAAGTAGTCTTTCATCTCTTCCAGAGAAACTGGGTGAATAGTCGCTGAACCGAGTTCTGGTACCAAGACCAATTTCAAGGTATTGCCACGCGCTTTTTTGTCATGAGTAAGAGCTTGATAAAGCTTGTCAACATCCCAGTTTTCATAATCAACAGGCAAGCCAAATTTCTGACACATTTCTGTAATGGACTGGGTAATGCCAGCTGGCATGAGACCTTTTTCCTCAGCAACCTTGGAAATCTGTACCATACCCATGGCCACAGCTTCTCCATGCATGACCTTGCCATAACCGGCCGTCGCTTCAATGGCATGACCAATAGTATGGCCAAAATTGAGGTAAAGGCGAACACCATTGTCCAACTCATCCTCAACTACCATCTTACGCTTGACCTGACAAGAATGCTCAATCAAAGTCTCCGCATGTTCCAGAATGCTCTCAACAGAACCATCCAGCTCCGTCAAAAGAGCCCACAGTTCTGGATCCTCAATCAAGCCATACTTGATAACCTCACCCATCCCTTCAATCAACTCTCTTTTTCCGAGGGTTTCAAGAACAAGTGGGTCAATCAGAACCCCATCTGGTTGGGCAAAGGTACCCACCATATTTTTAGCAAATGGAGTATTAACACCTGTCTTTCCACCGATAGAAGAATCCACTTGGGCTGTCAAGCTAGTCGGTATCTGAACAAAATGAATACCCCGCATATAGGTAGAGGCTACAAAACCAGCCAGGTCCCCAACGACACCACCTCCGAGAGCCACGATTCCATCGCTACGAGTCAATCCCTGCTTAACTAAAAATTCATAGACTTTCTGAACAGTGGTTAAATTCTTTCTTTCTTCCCCTTCTAAAAAGTCAAAAACTGCTACCTGAAAACCAGCATCTTCTAGGCTGAGTTTGACCTTCTCTGCATAGAGAGAGGCTACATGATTGTCTGTTACAATGACCACCTTCTGTGGTTGCCAGAGTTCTAGCAACCATTGACCAGCCTGAGCCAGACAACCTTTTTCAATCTGAATATCATAAGGATGATGAGGAATATCAATTCTGATTTTCATAGGAGAATCTCCTTTTTTATTGGTATTTTTCTGCTAAGGACTGCCTAATCTCTTCTGTTGGCATTTCCTTGCCTGTCCACAGTTGAAAAGCTTCTGCAGCTTGATAGAGCAACATTCCCAGACCATTGACGGCTGAATTACCCTGACTTCTGGCCCATTTTAAAAATGGTGTTTCAAAGGGTTGGTAAATAATATCTGCCACCAAGATAGTTTCTGGCAAATTGATGCTTTCAGGAACTGGGGATGATTGACCATCCATTCCCACACTGGTCGCATTGACCAGCAAATCCGACTCAGTAATCCTTGCTTGCAGTTCAGGAACATCTTCTAAAGCATACAAGTCAACTTTAAAGCCTGTCTGCTCCTGTAACTTGGTCAGGTAAGGTCTTGTTTTTTCAATAGAAACTGAACGAACAAAGACAGAAATCTGACTGACGCTATACAAAATAGCCTGTGCCAAGATTGATTTGGCCGCACCACCTGCACCCAGCAGGATCATCTTTTTACCTGTAATTGTAAAAGAAGGCAAGCTCTTAAAAAATCCCTTGCCATCTGTATTATATCCAATTAAATTGCCATTCTCATTGACAACCGTATTAACCGCACCGATCAAGCGCGCTTCATCGCTCAGCCCATCCAAATAAGGAATCACTTGCTCCTTATAGGGCATAGAAAGGTTAATTCCAAACATCTGGTAGCGGCGAATATTGGCCACTGTTTCTGCCAAGTCAGCTGCATCAATCTCCCAAGCCACATAAACACCGTTGGTAGCTGTAGCCTCAAAGGCCCTATTGTGGATGAAGGGGGAAATAGAATGCTTAATAGGATTGGCAACAACTGCTGCTAAACGTGTATAGCCATCAAGCTTCATCCAAAATCTCCCTGATTTTTTTCATGTTAGCTAGGGAAATCTGACCTGGGGCACTGGCCTCATCTAGGCTAGCAAAGGACCAGCTAGAACCAGTCACATCCGCAGTGATACGAGAGACCTTACCCACCTTGCCCATAGAAATGGTCACATATTCCTGTTCAGGATTGAGGGTTTTAAATCCTCGTGTATAGTTCATCAAGTCTAAGACATCCTGCTCTGTGTGAGCCATCACCGCAACCTTAACAAGTTTTGGATTTAGGCTCGTCAACTCTGACAAGATTTCCATCATATTTTCAGGTGTTTCTTGGAAATTGTGGTAACTCAAAACGAGATTTGGGAAGTCCAGCATTTCCTCAAAGACATCCTTGTAGCTGTAGTACTCAAAATCAATATAGTCTGGTTGATAGAGTTGCGCCACTTCCTTGATTAGATGGATATATTCTTCCGGAGAAAGGTCAATTTCTCCCCCTTCAGCGCGAGTTCGCAGAGTGAAAACCAACTCACGACCTGCAAATTTTTCAAAAATAGCTGGAGCTACCTGCAAAATCGCTTCTTTAGGCAGATAGTCGGCACGCCATTCAATGATGTCGGCATCCAGGTACCTCGTGGCATCCAGAGCCTGGGCCTCCTCTAAACTTCTTGGCATTACTGAAACGATTAATTTCATTTACTAACCTTCATACTAATCACCTTGAGGTAATTACTACTTTCATCTTTTTTATTATAGGCGAAATCTGCTGGAAGACCGTATTTGTTTAAAATCTGGTAACTTCTTCCTGCAAAGCCTTTATCAATTTGTTCTGTAAATTTCTGGCGGGATACATTGGCAGCATTGGTGCTGGCAATAATAATACCGCCCGGATTTAAAATCTCAAGACTCTGGGAAATCAACTTATGATAATCCTTGGCCACAGAGAAAGTTTGTTTTTTGTTCCGAGCAAAGCTAGGCGGATCTAGGACAATCACATCATAGGTCAAGCCTTTTCGCTTAGCATACTTGAAATACTCAAAAACATCCATGACTATAAAACGATGGTCGTCTGTGCTGATTCCATTGGCCTGAAAATGCGCTTGAGACGATTCTCGTGAACGTTTAGCTAGGTCAACCGAAGTAGTCTGGCTTGCTCCTCCCATGGCCGCAGCTACTGAAAAGGCTGCTGTGTAGGAAAACATGTTGAGCAAGGATTTACCCATAGCCAACCCATCCACTAGACTACCACGAACCTCGTGCTGATCTAGGAAAATCCCTGTCATCAAGCCATCGTTCATAAAGACTTGATAGAGGACACCATTTTCCAAAACAGTGAAAAAGTCAGGCGCCTCTTGGCCATAAACATGGGCAGATTCATAGTCCAAACCCTTAAAACGGATCTTCTCATAGGTCCCTAAAACCTCAGGAAAAACCTGTCTAAAAGCTTCTGAGATAACCTTGCGAATCTGATAAACATAAGAGTTATACCAAGAAAAGACAGCATAGTCGCCATAAAGGTCCACTGTCAGACCGCCAAAGCCATCTCCCTCTTGGTTGAAGAGACGAAAGGCAGTTGTCAATTCATCTTGATAGTAGGCACTTCTCTTTTCTTTAGCTTGTCTAAACAGCGTTTCAAAGAAAGCTTGATTGAAGGTCACCTTGTCTGTGCTGACAAACCAGCCCAAGCCCTTGTTTTGCTGAGAAAGGTAGGCAGTCCCAAGAAAGGTTCCTTCTTGACTCTGCACTTCTACTTCCTGATCCTTAAGATTGACATTCTCAAGATCACTGGCTTCTAGTAAAACCAGACCTTTGGCGAGCTTCTTTTCAACCCTTTTGCTAACTCTTATTCTATTCATAGTCACTATTATAGCAAATTTTGTGACAATTCTCAAAAAAGAAACTACCCTTGCTTTTTTACTCTAGTTTTAAAAAATGGTATACTAATACTAATAAAAACTTAGGAAGTAATTGTGTGAGAATAACAATAAAAGATGCTCTTCCATCGTGGAGGAGCATTTCTTTTTATAAAATTTATCAAGCAAGCGACCAACAACCTTATCTTTTTTCTATCTCTAACAATATCCGTGACAGGTAGTAATGATAGCTAAATATAGCAAGACCAAGCAGGAGGATAAGAGCTCCTACTCCCAAGCTGATGGCAAGGACAGGGGAAAGAGACTGAAGCAAGTATACGCTCACAATAGTTGAAATCAATAAGATAGCACTATAAATAATAATCAAAACCATTGTGACTATACCTTTTGAACGATTCACCAGGTCCGTAATGCTACTCCAATTGGTTGACAGATTTTTCATATCTTTAAAATAATGGTGGCAAGAAAGGCTGACACTGGCAAGAACCCATGCCACAAGAAGGTAAATCATCGAAAGGATAGGCAATCCTAAATAAAGGGAAAGACCAAGTAAAGTCAAGATAGGTAAAAAGGACTGGACAGCAAAGATAATCCAAAATTTCACTTTCACATAACGAGCAAAGTCAAAGGGTAAACTCTTCAGAAAATCAACATTTTCCCTCTCCAAGGATAAGGCAATTGAAGGAAGGCTGGTGATATTGTTATTGACAACTGCTATAAACATTCCCACGAAAAACAAGGGTAACCAGTATCGAGGATGAACGTCTGGAACTAACTGAGAATCTCGGATTGTGGAAATCGGACCAATCATCATGAGATAGGGAAGGAACGCACTTGTAAAAAGTACTGTAATCACGCCAGTCCCCTGTCCCAAGAGGGAGAGGTTGTAGCGCAAAACCATGCGGAAAAATCCCTTTTTAGTTCTTGAAATCCCCTCTTTACTGCGACGTTCTTTTTTGACCTTCTCCTCACTGTTAAGCAGAATCACGTCATAAAAATGAGGAAAAACCTTCTTTTTGGTCAGATAAAGCAAGAAAACAGTTAAAGCTATCCAAGCGAGCAGACCCAGTATGGCCTCTGTCGAAAAAGGCTCCACTGCTATTTTGTAAAAGAGATGAATAGGATAAAGGAGAAATGGAATATCTCTAACTCTGTCAACTATATCTCTAGAAGTCGACTGTAGAAGGAAGACAAATAATAAAGGTATGAGAACCCCAATCCCAATCATCACATTGGCAAAAATAGACTGATACTTTCTAAAAACGGTAGTTTGAGCCAAGAAATGCACTACCCCTACCATCACTAAAGTAACAGAGACAAATAATAAGGCCAAGGACAGCAGCATCAAAGGCAAGCCCAGCCAAAGAGAAGGAGCTAACCTAATGTAGAGGACTAGAAAATAAGCTAGGGTTGGTACAATTCCAGTTAGAGCTGGCAAGAGGACAGACAGTCCTTTAGCGATTATAATCTCTGATTCTTTAAAGGCATAGGGACTATAGGAGGCCAAATCCTTACTCTCATAAAAGACATTGTAAAAGGCAGTGAAAGCCGTTGAAAAGGCAAGCACCAGTAAAATAGCAACCATGGTACTAAAAAGACTTGGCATTTCCTCAAAAGGAAAATGAAAGGCTATATTTATAAACAAAAGTAGCATCAAGAGGCTAGAAAAAATGTAAGAACTTAGGACTCTAGCGGAAACATTTACTTTTTTCCCAGGGTTCTTAGCCTGCTTCTTTCGTAGGTTAGCCAGATTCGCTTCTTTAGATGAATAGAGGATATTGATATCAACTAATTTTTTAATGACCTTGAAACGCATCTTCACCCTCCTCTTTTCTACCAGCAAGGCTAAGGTAGATACTTTCCAAAGACTGGTCTGGGTGGTCTTTTCTCAAGTCCTCTACACTACCACAATAAATCAAATGCCCCTTTTTCAAGATTGCAATCCGATCACAGACTTGCTCAGCTACCTCGAGGACATGGGTTGAAAACAAGACTGTCTTACCTTTTTGTGCATGTTCCTTCATCATTTGCTTCAAATCAAAGGCAGCCTGGGGATCCAAACCAGTCAAGGGTTCGTCCAAGACCCAAATATCAGGATCAGACAAGAGTGCCCCGATGACAAAGACTTTCTGACGCATTCCGTGAGAAAGGGTTTCAATAACCTGATAACGGTTTTCAGCAAAATCAAAAACCTTCAATAGCCTATCTAGACTAGCCTCCAAGTCAGAGCTGCTCAAATCATAGGATGAAGCAATCAATTCCCAAAATTCATTGGCCGTTAAACGTAAAAATAAGTCAGGCGAGTCTGCAACGTAGCCAATCTTTCGTTTGATAGTCAAGCGATTTTCCGATAAATCTAAACCGTCAACCAAAATACGACCACTGCTGGGTGAAATGATACTGACTAGGGATTTTATAGTGGTCGATTTCCCAGCACCATTATGGCCAATCAAGCCCATAATCTCTCCATTTTCAATCTGCAGATTGAGATTGCTCAAAGCCGCTTTATCACCATACAACTTACTAACATTTTGAAATTCAATCATGGGCTGACTCCTATCTTTATCTATGTAATTTACTATTATTATAGCGCTTTCATTTTAAAAATCAACATTTTATATAAAATAGTCAAAAACTTATTATTTAGTATTACGCAAACGTTTGAGTCAAGAGATACTTTATGATAGAATAAAGAACAAGATTGACAAGTAAGAGGAAAAATCATGCAAAATCAAACACTTATGCAATACTTTGAATGGTATCTCCCCCACGACGGCCAGCACTGGACGCGTCTAGCTGAAGATGCTCAACACTTAGCTGATCTCGGTATTAGCCATGTCTGGATGCCACCAGCTTTTAAGGCAACCAATGAAAAAGATGTAGGCTATGGTGTCTATGACTTATTTGACTTAGGAGAGTTTAATCAAAAAGGAACTGTCCGCACCAAGTATGGTTTTAAAGAAGATTATCTTCAAGCCATTCAAGCTCTAAAAGCGCAGGGAATCCAGCCTATGGCTGATGTGGTGCTCAATCACAAGGCTGCTGCTGATCACATGGAAGCCTTTCAGGTTATTGAGGTGGATCCTGTAGACCGTACAGTTGAGCTTGGAGACCCCTTCACAATCAATGGCTGGACTAGCTTTACCTTCGATGGTCGCCAAGATACATACAATGACTTCCACTGGCACTGGTACCACTTCACCGGTACAGACTACGATGCCAAACGCCGTAAGTCTGGGATTTATCTGATCCAAGGTGACAATAAAGGCTGGGCTAACGAGGAATTGGTCGATAACGAAAACGGAAACTACGACTACCTCATGTATGCCGACCTAGACTTTAAACATCCTGAAGTCATCCAAAATATCTATGACTGGGCTGACTGGTTCATGGAAACGACTGGTGTAGCTGGTTTCCGCTTGGATGCCGTTAAACACATTGACTCTTTCTTCATGAGCAATTTTATCCGTGATATGAAGGAAAAATACGGTGAGGATTTCTATGTTTTTGGTGAATTCTGGAATCCTGACAAGGAAGCCAATCTAGACTATCTTGAAAAAACGGAAGAACGATTCGACCTTGTTGATGTTCGTCTTCATCAGAATCTCTTTGAAGCCAGTCAAGCTGGCGCAAACTATGACCTTCGTGGTATTTTCACAGATAGCTTGGTTGAACTCAAACCTTACAAGGCTGTAACCTTTGTCGACAACCACGATACCCAACGTGGTCAGGCTCTTGAGTCTACTGTTGAAGAATGGTTCAAACCAGCAGCCTATACTCTCATTCTATTACGTCAAGACGGCCTTCCATGTGTCTTTTACGGAGACTACTATGGGATTTCAGGGCAATATGCTCAGCAAGATTTCAAAGAAGTCCTTGACCGCCTCCTAGCTATCCGAAAAGATTTGGCTTATGGAGAACAAAATGACTACTTTGATGATGCTAACTGTATCGGTTGGGTACGCTCAGGTGCTGAAAATCAATCCCCAATCGCAGTCCTTATCTCAAATGACCAAGAAAACAGCAAGTCAATGTTTGTCGGCCAAGAATGGGCTAACCAAACCTTTGTAGATTTACTTGAAAACCACCAAGGTCAAGTTACAATTGATGAGGAAGGCTATGGACAATTCCCAGTCTCAGCTGCTTCGGTAAGTGTCTGGGCAGCTAATACAATCTAATTGCCAATGATTATAAAGCCAGGTCCAATCGGATTTGGCTTTTTTGTATTCAAAAAAAGACCTACCCAAATGGATAGATCTTTACTTGATTACAATTTACCTGCTACTGCATCCAACAATTCTTGAATCTTAGCTTGGTTGCTTCCTCCTGCCATGGCCATGTCTGGTTTACCACCACCACGTCCATCGACGATTGGTGCCAATTCTTTGACAAGGTTTCCAGCATGAAGGTCTTTTGTCTTGCTTGCTACAAGGACATTGACTTTGTCACCGATAGCAGCAACTAGGACAAGAAGATCAGAGTAGTCTTTTTGTTTCCAGTTATCCGCAAAAGTACGAAGAGCACCTGCATCTGATACAGAAACTTGACTAGCAATGTAACGGTGACCATTGACTTCCTTCACATCCTTGAAGATATCGCCTGCGGCTGCAGCTGCGGCTTTTTCTTTCAATTCAGCATTTTCTTTTTGAAGTTGACGAAGTTGTTCTTGAAGTCCTTCTACTTTGTGAGGAACTTCCTTGACTTGAGGTGCTTTCAAGGTTGCTGCGACAGCTTTAAGAGCGTCTTCTTGTTCACGGTAGGCTTCAAAGGCTTCCTTACCAGTCACTGCCAAGATACGGCGAGTTCCTGATCCAATACCTTCTTCTTTGACAATCTTGAAGAGTCCAATCTCAGAAGTATTGCCAACGTGGGTACCACCACAAAGCTCGATAGAGTAGTCACCGATAGTAACAACACGGACTTCCTTACCGTATTTCTCACCAAAGAGGGCCATAGCACCCATTTCCTTAGCAGTGTCAATATCTGTTTCAACTGTCTTCACTTCAAGAGCTTCCCAAATTTTCTCGTTAACTTGCTGTTCAATGGCACGAAGTTCTTCAGCAGTTACTGCTTGGAAGTGAGTGAAGTCAAAGCGAAGGAATTCTACTTCATTAAGCGAACCTGCCTGAGTTGCATGGCTGCCAAGGATATTGTGAAGAGCCGCATGGAGCAAGTGAGTAGCAGTGTGGTTTTTCATGACACGGTGACGACGATTTGTATCAATTGCCAAAGTGTATTCTTGGTTTAAGGCAAGCGGTGTAAGAACTTCAACCGTGTGAAGAGCTTGTCCGTTTGGAGCTTTTTGAACATTTGTCACAGTAGCTACAACCTTGCCTGACCCATCCAAGATTTGTCCATGGTCAGCTACCTGTCCACCCATTTCAGCATAGAATGGCGTTTCCGCAAAGATAAGTGAGGCAGTTCCTTCTGATACAGCTTCTACTTCTGCATTGTCAGCCACGATAGCCACCAACTTAGAAGGCAATTGGCTAGCATTGTAGTTGAAGACACTTTCTACAGTGATGTTTTGAAGGGTTTCATTTTGCATACCCATTGAACCACCTTTAACAGCTGACGCACGCGCACGTTCTTGCTGTTCTTTCATAGCTGCTTCAAAACCTTCACGGTCTACAGTCATACCAGCTTCTTCAGCGATTTCTTCAGTCAATTCAACTGGGAATCCATAAGTGTCATAAAGTTTGAATACATCTGAACCAGCAATGACAGATTGACCTTTTTCTTTCAAGTCTGCTACAATGCCTTGGGCAAAGTGTTGACCTGAGTGAAGAGTACGCGCAAATGATTCTTCTTCGCTCTTAACGATTTTTTCGATAAAGTCACGTTTTTCAAGCACTTCTGGGTAGTAGCTTTCCATGATTTTTCCAACGGTTGGAACGAGTTTGTAAAGGAAAGGCTCGTTGATTCCCAATTTTTGACCATGCATAGAAGCACGACGGAGAAGACGACGAAGGACGTAACCACGACCTTCATTTCCAGGAAGGGCACCATCACCGATGGCAAATGAAAGAGAACGGATGTGGTCAGCGATGACCTTGAAGCTCATGTTGTCGCCATCTTGGTCATAGACCTTACCAGACAATTTCTCCACTTCACGAATGATCGGCATGAAGAGGTCTGTTTCAAAGTTGGTCTTAGCCCCTTGGATAACTGCCACCAAACGCTCCAAACCAGCGCCCGTATCAATGTTCTTGTGTGGCAATTCCTTGTACTCGCTACGAGGAACAGCAGGATCTGCATTAAATTGTGACAAAACGATGTTCCAGATTTCGATGTAACGGTCGTTTTCGATATCTTCTGCAAGAAGGCGAAGACCGATATTTTCTGGGTCAAAGGCTTCTCCACGGTCAAAGAAGATTTCTGTATCTGGTCCAGAAGGTCCTGCACCGATTTCCCAGAAGTTGTCCTCGATTGGAATCAAGTGACTTGGGTCCACTCCCACTTCAATCCAGCGGTTGTAAGAATCTTTATCATCTGGATAGTAGGTCATGTAAAGTTTCTCAGCTGGGAAATCAAACCATTCAGGGCTTGTCAAAAGCTCATAAGCCCAAGTGATGGCTTCGTCACGGAAGTAATCACCGATAGAGAAGTTCCCCAACATTTCAAACATGGTATGGTGACGTGCAGTCTTCCCTACGTTTTCGATGTCGTTGGTACGGATAGCCTTTTGAGCATTGGTAATACGTGGATTTTCAGGGATAATAGTCCCGTCAAAATATTTCTTAAGAGTTGCTACCCCTGAGTTGATCCACAAAAGAGTTGGATCATTTACAGGAACCAAACTCACTGATGGTTCTACAGAGTGACCTTTGGTCGCCCAGAAATCAAGCCACATTTGGCGTACTTGTGCACTAGATAGTTGTTTCATATTGTCTCCTTATTTACTTGTTTAATGTGATTGGCTTTCCAGCATCTCCACATAGTCAATCGCGACACAGAGGGAAATGACTAGGTCTGCATAAGCGTCCTCAATAACTGTTACGTTATAAGTAGAGGTCAGATGGAAGAGTTCTTTCCTGATTTCCGCAATCAACTGATCACGATCATCCAGCAATTTGAAATTCAAATCCCATATATTACCCTCGATACGAAGCCCTAGATTATCAAACTCATACTTATCTCGCCAGAAGGTCAACTTCTTACGAATGACAAAACTCGAGCCATCCCGAAGCTGAATCTCAAAACGAGGAAGCAAGGTTAAGATTTCTTTACTAATCTGACTGACCTGTTCACCATTAACGTCATAGATGGTAAAAGTTTTGGGAATCTTAAAAAATGATCCCTCTACCTGATAGGCGATTTCTCCCCTGTCATCCTTGATAGCGAAGCGTTCGCCTCCAAGACGAAACTTTTGTTTGACAAGAAATGTTTTCATCAACACCTCCAAAAATCAAAAGACAAGCTCATATCACGAAGGGCGAAAAACCGCGGTACCACCTTCATTCAATGAACTTGTCATTCTCTTATTCTTATGCAATTGTATGATTGAGTAGCATGACTTTCTAGCTTAGATGGCTCGCAGCACCGCCATTTCTCTGGACTAAGACAAGTGAAAATCAATTCTCAACTTTCTTATTATAACGTTTTTTTAAGTCTGCGTCAACTGGAAATGATACCCATTTAATAACCCATTTCCTACATCTCAGATTACTTTTTCAGAACATATTTTTTCTTACTACTATCACTCTTTTTATCCCAACTTTTATTCCAAAGTTTTGAATTGTTAAAGATAGCTTCGAAAAAATTTACAAATATAAAGAACCCTATCACCAAATGTATGGAATCAGTTGTTAGGTATTGTCGATCCAAACCATCCTTTAGAGAGAATAGTATAACAGTTTGCTGAACAGTCAAAAAGGCTGGCCAAAAAAATTTTTTGAAAAAAGTAGATATTTTCATTATTTGTTACCGCTTTCTGTATGGTTAAACTTAGTATACTACTGGGAAAGAAAATAAGCAACTAGAATAGAAAAAGATACCGTTACAAAAATTGCCTTTTATTTTTTAAAAAACGAACCAGCTTGACTGATTCGTTTTCTTACGTTCTCCTACTTCCGATACATTTTAAACTGTAGGAAGAGGTCGCTATATTTGCCTGTCCATTTATGGTCAAATTTCTCATAAACTTCTAGGTGTTTCATGGTTTCAGCATCTGGATAGAAGGCTTTATCTTCTTTTTTCTCCTCTGGGAGTAATTCCTTAGCTGGTAGGTTTGGTGTTGAATAGCCGACATACTCTGCATTTTTGAGTGCATTTTCAGGTTTCAACATAAAGTTGATAAAGGCATAGGCGGCATCTTGGTTTTTGACTGTTTTGGGAATGACCATATTGTCAAACCAAAGGTTGCTGGCTTCTGTCGGTACCACATAGCGTAGGTTTTCATTTTTTTCTAGCATTTGGCTGGCTTCACCAGAGAAGGTCACACCGATTGCAGCGTTATTCTGAATCATGTAGCCCTTCATCTCGTCTGCCACAATAGCCTTGATATTTGGAGTCAGCTTGTAGAGCTTATCTACTGTCTCTTCCAACTGCTGGGTATCCTTGGAGTTAAGGCTATAGCCGAGGGAATTTAGTCCGAGTCCCAGCACCTCACGCGCCCCATCAAAGAGCATGATAGAGTTCTTATACTCTGGCTTCCAGAGGTCATCCCAATGCTCAGGCGCCTCATCTACCATGGTTTCATTGTAGACAATTCCCAAGGTTCCCCAGAAGTAAGGAATGGAGAATTTATTGCCTGGGTCAAAGGACTGGTTGAGAAACTCTGGTCCGATATTTTCAAGACCTTCAAGTTTTGAATAATCAAGCGGAACCAAGAGATCTTCGTCCTTCATCTTGTTAATCATGTATTCACTAGGAATGGCAATATCATAGGTCGTTCCACCCTGCTTAATCTTTGTATACATGGCTTCATTGGAGTCAAAAGTCTCGTACTGGACTTGGATTCCTGTTTCTTCTGTGAATTTCTCCAAGAGTTCAGGATCGATATAATCACCCCAGTTGTAAATGACCAGTTTTTGACTATCTCGACTATTGATTTTACTATCTAGATGCGTCGCAATTCCCCACAAGACCAGGATAATGGCTACAATTCCTGCTAAAAATGAATAGAGTTTTTTCATGCTTGATCCTCCTTCTCACGTGAGATAAAATAATATCCAACAACCAGGATAATACTAAAGAGAAAGACAAGGGCAGACAGGGCATTGATCTCTAGCGAAATCCCCTTCCGAGCACGAGAGTAAATCTCGACTGAGAGGGTTGAAAAGCCATTTCCCGTTACAAAGAAGGTCACGGCAAAGTCATCTAGCGAATAGGTGAAGGCCATGAAGTAACCTGCAATGATAGACGGTGTCAGGTAAGGAAGCATGATTTCCTTAAACATCTGAAATTGACTGGCACCAAGGTCATAGGCCGCATGAATCATGTCACCGTTCATTTCCTTGAGTCGAGGCAAGACCATCAAGACCACGATAGGAATGGAGAAGGCCACGTGACTAGAGAGAACAGTCAAAAAGCCAAGTGAAAACTTGAGTTGGGTAAAGAGAATCAAGAAGCTGGCACCAATCATAACGTCAGGCGCAACCATGAGGATATTATTGAGTGATAGAAAGGCTTCTTGGTATTTCTTACGAGACTGATAGATGTAAATGGCACCAAAAGTCCCGATAATGGTCGCAATCAAGGCTGACAGGAAGGCCAAGAAAAAGGTCTGAGTCACAATCAACATGAGGCGACCATCGCCAAACATGGTTTTAAAATGGCTCAAGCTAAAGCCTGTAAAGCTATTCATGTCGTTGCCTGCATTAAAGGCATAGCCAATCAAGTAAAAAATCGGCAGGTAGAGGACAAGAAAGACCAGTCCCAGATAAAGGTTGGCAAATTTTTTCATCGTTCTCTCCTTTCCTTAGTCACCCACATGGTGATGAACATGGTCAGGATGAGAATCACACCGATGGTTGAACCCATACCGTAGTTGTCATTGGTCAGGAAGTTCTGCTCAATGGCAGTCCCCAAGGTGATAACGCGGTTCCCACCAATCAAACGGGTCAGCATGAAGAGACTCAAACTTGGGATAAAGACCGATTGGATCCCACTTCTCACTCCGTTCATAGATAGAGGGAAGATGACATGACGGAAGGTTTCCCACTTGGTCGCACCAAGGTCGTAGCTGGCATTGATGAGAGTGTTATCCATATCGTCCAAGACATTGAAAATCGGCAAAATCATAAAGGGAAGCTCGATGTAGCTTGCGACAAAAATAAAGGAGAAATCGGTAAAGAGCAACTGTTGTGAACCGATTCCGATAAATTCAAGGAATTGGTTAATAGAGCCATTTTGACCAAAAATCCCAATAAAGGCATAAGCTTTGAGGAGCAAATTGATCCAAGTAGGCAAGATAATCAGCATGAGCCAGAGTTGACGGTGCTTGAGACGGGTCAAAAAGAGGGCTGTTGGATAGCTGATAAGGAGGGTCACAAAGGTCACAATTCCTGCATAAAGCACGGAGTTAAAGCTCATTTTGAGGTAGGTCAAGTTTTGTGACGCAAAGTAAGATTTATAATTTTCTAAACTGAACTGGCCTTTGATGTTGAAAAAGGATTGACCGAAAATCAAGACCAAGGGTGCCAGGACAAAGAGGGCAATCCAAAGCATGTAGGGCACTACAAAGAGTTTAGAGCTTGTTTTCTTCATCTCTTTCCTCCTCGATTGCATTGATCAGACCTGCTTCTTGCTCTTCAATTTCTACGTATTCTTCGATACGAGCATCGAACTCTTCTTCAGTTTCGTTGAGACGCATGATATGGATGTCTTCTGGTTCAAAGTCCAGACCGATTTCCTCACCCACGATGGCCTTACGGGTTGAGTGGATCATCCATTCATTCCCAAGTTCGTCATAGGCGATAATTTCATAGTGCACCCCACGGAAAAGCTGGGTATCGACCTTAACTTGGAGCTTGCCTTCTTCAGGAAGGGTAATACGCAAGTCCTCTGGACGAATCACGACCTCGACAGGTTCATTTGGCTTCATCCCCCCATCAACCGCTTCAAAGCGTTTGCCGTTAAACTCAACCAAGTAGTCCTCAATCATGGTTCCTGGCAAGATATTTGACTCACCGATAAAGGTGGCAACAAAGTGGTTAATTGGCTCATCGTAGATGTCCACTGGCGTTCCAGACTGGACAATCTCGCCATCATTCATGACAAAAATCCAGTCACTCATAGCCAAAGCTTCTTCCTGATCGTGAGTAACAAAAACAAAGGTGATTCCCAATCGTTGTTGCAGTTCACGCAGCTCATACTGCATATCTGTTCTTAATTTCAAGTCCAACGCTGACAAAGGCTCGTCCAACAAAACCACACGGGGTTGGTTGATGATGGCACGGGCAATAGCCACACGCTGACGTTGTCCTCCAGAGAGTTTACGGATGGAACGTTTTTCGTAACCTTCCAACTGAACCATCTTGAGAACTTCCGCTACGCGCTGCTCGATTTCTTTCTTGTCAATTTTACGCAAGCGAAGTGGAAAAGCAACATTTTCAAACACATTCATATGTGGAAACAAGGCATAGGATTGGAAGACCGTATGCACATCTCGCTTGTTGGTTGGGATGTCATTGATGCGGACACCGTCCAGTAAAATATCTCCTGTCGTCGCATCCAGTAAACCTGCAATGATGTTAAGGATAGTTGATTTCCCTGAACCAGATGCGCCTAGAAGGGTATAGAATTTCCCTTCTTCCAACTCAAAGTTGATGTCTTTGAGAACCTTGGTGTTGTTGTCTTCAAAAACTTTAGAGACGTTTTTGAATTCAATAATTGGTTTTTTCAATTGTCATTTATTCCTTCTTTTTCATAGATTAACAGATCAGGGCTCTGTCAGGCCGCTACTACCTCGTGTAGGAGATTGAACTGCCTACATTCTTCTGCACTAACGATAGGCTTTCACCCCCTTTCCATGACATAGCAGCAGCTTTTTAGCCAAAGCTTCCTACTTGCTTTCACCTAAAATACGGACTTCTCTCTCAAGAGTAACGCCAGAGTGTTCCTTGACTTTTTCGATCACAGACTCAATCAAGTCCTCGTAGTCTTTAGCCGTTCCGTCAGCAACATTGATCATAAATCCTGCGTGCTTTTCAGACACTTCAACACCACCGATACGATAGCCTTTCAAGCCAGCTTCTGAAATTAATTGACCTGCAAAATGCCCTACTGGACGCTTAAAGACCGAACCACAAGATGGATATTCTAAAGGTTGCTTGAGTTCACGTAGATGCGTCAAGCGATCCATTTCTTGCTTGATAACCTGATGGTTTCCTGGAGCAAGGGAAAATTTAGCTGACAAGACAACTGCACCAGACTCCTGAATGGCTGAATGGCGGTACCCAAAAGCCAAGTCCTTGGCAGACAGAGTCTCGATTTCTCCGTCCTTAGTCAAGATCTTACAAGACTGTAAGATATGGGCAATCTCGCCACCATAGGCACCTGCATTCATAAAGACAGCACCGCCGACGCTCCCCGGAATGCCACAAGCAAATTCAAAACCAGTCAAACTATGACGAAGGGCAATGCGAGTTGTTTCAATCAAGTTAGCACCAGCTTCTGCTTCGATGGTATAGCCATCAACGGAAACATTATTGAGCTTGTCACACAAGATGACAAATCCACGAATTCCACCATCACGAACAATGATGTTGCTGGCATTTCCAAGAACCATCCAAGGGATGTCTTCTTGATTGGCAAATTTAACAACGCGAGCCAACTCAAAACGATTTCGTGGAAAGACCAGATAATCAGCCTCTCCACCTACTTTTGTATAACTATAGCTATGCAAGGGTTCCTTGAAACGGATATCAATCCCTTCTAAGATTTCAAGCATTTTTTCTTTTACTGACATGACACTCTTCCTTTTACAAAATTCATTCCATTATACCATTTTTAAGACCATTTGACGACCCTAAAAAAATCTTGGGCTTACTTTAAACAAAAAAAGAGGTTTCCCCTCTTTTTATGATTTTTTGCAAAAGATTGCCTTTGTTCCATAGGCAAGCAGAACAAGTTCAAGTGCTAGGACAACTTCAACCAAGACTGGATTGGTCAACCAGCCAACTTGGGCAAGAGATGGTGCCAGGTCAAAGAAGGCATGTAGTCCATAGGCCGCTAGGAGATAAATCCATTTCTTCTGGCGAACAGCTTGGTAAACCCAAACAGTCAAGAGTAATTGGAAACCTAGCGCCAAGATTCGCTCAAAACCAAGCAAATAAATCTGCCAGACTGATAGCGACTGAATAGTTTTCAACATATTTTCAGACAACAATTGCATGACCTGTGGATTCTGAGTCTGAACTGCCGAAAGAACAATGTAGAGATTGACGAGGCTAGTAACACCTAAGAAAATCAATTCCAAACCACCATGCCCCAATCCATAAGCAAGGGCATCTGATTTTTCCAAGTTTCTCTTTTTCTTCAACCATTTAAAGAAGATAAGACGAGCTGTTTCTTCAAAGAAAGCCGCCATAGCTAGGCCATAGACAATATAAACCATGGGATGGTCTTGTAAAAGAGCAATACTTCCATCTTTTTGAGGATGAAGAACTATGATATGAATCAATTTTTCTAGAATCTGTGAAGAGAGAAAGAAGGCAACAGCCCCCAAGCCCAAGACAGCTAGATTAATCTGGTATTTCTTTTTGGCATACCAAATGCTCCCTATCAGAAAAGTCAGCAAAAACACAATGGTAATAATGATATGAATGGTCATTTTCTTCTCCTATTCCGCCTTTTCAATATCTTTTTTCATCTCATCAACATTGAACTTAGCAAACAAGTATTGACGATCTTGGACTGGGAAACGTTGGTCCAACTGGTCAACAGCTCCCACCTCGATAATACCTTCCTTGATGACAAAGTCCATGACATGACCACCGAAAGTCAAATCATCTGAGATGAAGTGCAGATGGTAGCCTGCCACACTGACCCCATGGAAAATCTCTGGAGTCCAGAAACCAACGATGGTCCCCGCCACATTGTCACGACTATATTCCGGTTGATGGGTTGCGACCTCAGCAAACTTGGTATCTGGTGTCGACTTGGGAATCATGCGCACATGCATATGTGAAAATTCCCCGCGAATCTTGATAGAGCGGAAAAGATTTTCCCCATCATAATAAGACTCGATTCGCTCTTCCAATTCCTTGTCTGTCATCTCAAAGCGCTGGCGGAAAATGACCTCTGCCTGATGCGGTACTACTGCTGCATAAGGAATAAGGGCATCTGGTGATACTTCCACAATTTCTGGCTGATCTCCTGAGCCTTTGGCCTGGTAGGCCTTGCCATCCAATACAATCAATTCCCCATCAATAGAATCCAAGGTTCCCAAACCAAGGTCACCATGCTCTAGCAATTCTCCTACTGTCATGGTACCACCATAAAGGCCTGCCATCAAGGCTCCAAGGGTATTGTATTGAAATAATTTCACTGGTTCCTGCACGTTCTTATCCATTCACTTTCTTATCTGTTATTCTATAAATCTTACTCCTAAGTATACCACATTTGCCCCTAGATGTGAACGAGAGAAACACCCTAGACATTGCCAAGAAAGAAAAAAAAGGGTACAATGTAACAAAATCAAGGGAGGTCTGGAATGAAGAAACAAAGCAAGTACCAAGAGGTTATTTCCTATCTGAAAAATGGTATCGAGTCTGGACGCTTTCCAACGGGTAGCCGCCTGCCTTCTATCCGTCAACTGAGCCTTGACTTTCACTGTAGCAAGGACACCATTCAGAGAGCCCTTCTGGAATTACGGCACGAACAATACCTCTATGCCAAGCCCCAGAGTGGCTACTATGTCCTAGAACAAGGGCAACACCAGGATCTAGAAATCGAAGTCACTGACGAACATGCCAGTGCCTATGACGATTTCCGACTCTGTGTCAATGAAACCTTGATTGGCCGGGAAAACTACCTCTTCAACTACTATGAGAACCAAGAAGGATTAGAAGACTTAAGACAATCCATTCATAAACTCCTCTTTGACCAAGCCCTCTACTGCAAGGCAGACCAGTTGGTACTGACTTCTGGAACCCAGCAAGCCTTGTTTATCCTTTCTCAAATATCCTTTCCTAGCCAAGCCAAGGAAATCTTGGTAGAACAGCCAACCTACCATCGGATGAATCGCCTCTTGATTGCTCAGGGATTGGACTATCAAACGATTGAACGAGGCATTGATGGGATTGACTTGGAGGAGCTGGAAGGTCACTTCAAAACAGGAAAAATTAAGTTTTTCTATACCATTCCTCGATTTCACTATCCTCTGGGGCATTCCTATTCAGAACAGGACAAACGAGCTATTCTTAACTTAGCTGCCAAGTATGGAGTCTATATCGTAGAGGACGACTATCTGGGGGATTTGGATTCTAAAAAGGGCCAGACCTTCCACTATCTAGATACAGAGGAGCGCGTCATTTATATCAAGTCCTTCTCAACCAGCCTCTTTCCAGCCCTGCGGATAACAGCACTCATCCTTCCAAATGCTATCAAGGAAGCCTTTGTGGCCTACAAAAATATCCTAGATTACGACAGCAACCTCATCATGCAAAAGGCCCTGTCACTCTATATTGACAGTCAATTATTTGAGAAAAATCGGCTAGCTCGCTTATCCAATCAGGAAGCTTACCAAAAACAAATCGAGGAAAGACTAGCTAAAACACCTTGTCCCCTTCCTCACTTTCCGCTTCATGATGGTTTATTGCTAGACCTGAGACAGTATCCTAAAATCGCTAGTCTCAAACACAGCCAACTGGGCTTGGATTTCTTTGAAGAGGCTTACTTGGGTGCCTGTCCTTACCAATTTGCCAAGGTGTCTTTAGACAATCTGGAAAAGGTTTTAAACTATTTAAAAGCAGAATTGGAATGACTTCCAACTCTGCTTTTTTCTTATTGTTCAACTTCTGTTAAGGTTGCTGCTTTTTCAAGATATTTTTTGTAGGTGCCGTCATCCTTGAGTTTTTGGATGACCTTGTCCACCACTTCTTTCAAATCAGCACTATTTTTTCTAAGGGCAACGGCATTGGCTTCGCCGTCCTTCATCTTCAAGCTGACAGTTGCGACAGCTAGGTCTGCATTTTTAGCAGCATAACTAAGCGCAACAGGCTCATCCATATGAACAGCATCTACTTTTCCAGCCTGCAATTCATTGACTGCTTCACCCATATTGGTTAGGGAAGTTAATTGAGCTTTTGGCAATTGTTCCTTGACCATAGCTTCTGGAACAGTTCCTTTTTGGGCCGCAATATTAGCACTTTCAAGGCTAGTTAGATTCTTGTATTTTTCTACATCAGTCTTACGAAGCAAGAAACTAATCTTGTTTTCATAGTAAGGGATTGAAAAATCAAAGACTTCTTTTCTCTCGTCAGTAGCACTAATTCCTGCAACCGCTAGGTCAGCCTTACCAGTTTGAAGACTGGTCAATACATTGTCAAAACTCATGCTTGAGATTTCCAATTTCACCCCAAGTTCATCAGCGATAGCTTGAGCCATATCAATATCCGCACCGACTACCTGGTTTTTTCCGTCAACTAAGGATTGGAATTCAAAAGGTGCATAGTCAGGACTAGTCGCCACAACTAATTTCCCCTTTTGCTTAATGGCATCAACAGCTGACTGAGACTCATTAGAACCCGACTGACAAGCTACTAAGAAGAAACTTGCAAGAAAACTACATAAAACAAATATCCATTTTTTTGATTTCATAAATAAACAACCTCTCTGTTAATTTTGTATAATTATAACGCTATCCAAGTTGCTTGTCAAGTGTTTTTTGAATTTTTATCTTAAAAATATTTTTTTCATTCAATAAAAGGAGCTATCAATTGATTTAAAGCTCCTTTTTATACAGAATGAACCTATTTTATAGTTCGACAATCTTACCTGTTTCAAAGTAAACAACCCATTCACAGATATTCTTGGCATAGTCTCCAATACGTTCCAAGAAGGCAATCACTTGGAAGTAATCACGACCTGTAACAATGGCATCAGGATTTTTCTTGATCTCTTCTGTAGCTAAGTCACGAATGCTATCAAAGTAATGGTTGATTTTTTCATCCATAGCTGCTACTTCATAGGCCTGGTCTACTGAACCATTCAGATAGAGTTCAAGGGCTGCTTCGACGAAATTCTTGACATCGCGACCCATTCTCTTGATTTCTTCTTCAACAGCAGGGATACGTTGTTCCCCCTTCATACGAATTGCAGCCTTGGCAATGGAAACGGCATGGTCCCCCATACGTTCCAAGTCAGATACAGCCTTCAAGACTGTCAAAACAGTACGCAAGTCCTGAGAAACAGGTTGTTGAAGGGCAATCATTTCAAATGATTTCTTCTCTAATTTCACTTCGTATTCGTTCACTTCTGCATCGTCTTCGATGACTTCTTTGGCCAAATCACGGTCATGCGTAACAAAGGCACGCACTGTACGATTGATTTGGGATAGCACTTCTTGTCCCATAGCATAGAACTGGTTGTGCAATTTCTCTAAATCTTCTTCAAATTGAGAACGTAACATCATTTATCTCCTTATCCAAATTTTCCTGAAATATAATCTTCTGTTTCCTTGTGTTGTGGGTTGAGGAACATCTTCTTGGTATCGTTAAACTCAATCAAATCTCCATCAAGGAAAAATCCTGTCTTGTCAGAGATACGAGAGGCTTGTTGCATGGAACGTGTAACCAATAGCATGGTGTATTTATCTTTTAGACCATACAAGGTTTCCTCAATCTTCCCAGCAGAGATAGGGTCCAAGGCTGAAGTCGGTTCATCCAAGAGAATGATTTTAGGGCTGGTTGCCAAGACACGGGCAACACAGACACGTTGTTGTTGTCCACCTGAAAGCCCGATAGCTGAATCATGCAGGCGATCCTTGACTTCATCCCAGATAGAAGCTCGTTGCAGGGCTTTTTCTACTGCTTCATCCAGAACCTGCTTGTCCTTCACTCCATTGATACGAAGCCCGTAAACAACATTTTCATAGATAGACATAGGGAAGGGGTTTGGTTGTTGGAAAACCATACCAATTTCCTTACGCAATTCAACTGTATCTGTACGTGGGCTGTAGATGTTGTGACCATTATAAACTACTGAACCAGTTGTGGTTACCTCTGGATTGAGATCACCCATGCGGTTGATAGCCTTTAGGAGGGTTGATTTCCCTGATCCAGATGGACCGATTAAGGCTGTAATTTCCTTAGGTTGGAAAGATAGGGAAACACTATTCAAGGCCTTTTTTTGATTGTAGTAAACGGACAGGTCTGACACCTGTAAAATCGCTTCTGTCATACTGTTTCCTTTCTATCCAAAGTGTCCTGTTACGTAGTCATTGGTTGACTGTAGTTTGGCATTTTGGAAAATATTAGAGGTCTTATCGTACTCGATCAAGTCACCCAAGTAGAAAAATCCTGTGTAGTCACTAGCACGCGCTGCCTGCTGCATACTGTGGGTCACGATGATGATGGTAAAATCCTTCTTCAACTCCAGCATGGTTTCTTCCAGCTGGGCTGTCGCAATCGGATCCAAGGCTGACGCTGGTTCATCCATCAAGAGGATATCTGGTTTAACAGAAATAGCACGAGCGATACAAAGACGTTGCTGCTGACCACCTGATAGGGTCAAGGCTGACTTGTGCAAATCGTCTTTGACCTGGTCCCAAAGGGCAGCTTGACGAAGAGAAGTTTCTACAATTTCATCCAAGACTTTCTTGTCCTTAACTCCTGCACGTTCATGGGCAAAAGTGATGTTGCGGTAGATAGATTTGGCAAAGGGATTTGGTCGTTGAAAGACCATACCGATGTGTTTACGCATTTCATAAACATTGATTTCTGGACGGTTGACATCAATCCCTTGATAGAGAATTTGACCTGTTACCTTGGCAATATCAATGGTATCATTCATCCGATTGAGACTGCGGAGGTAGGTTGATTTCCCAGATCCAGATGGGCCAATTAAGGCTGTAATTTTATTTTTTTCAAATTGCATATCGATGCCCTTTATGGATTCTTTTTTACCGTAGTAAACATGTAAATCCTTAGTAGAGAGGGCCACTTTCTCTTCAGGAAAGGTGATGATATGCTTTTCATCCCAATTATATTTTGACATGGCTTCTCCTTTAGGCAGCGGTTAATTTCTTATGTAGGTAGCTTCCGAGTTTGCGGGCTCCAAAATTAAAGATGAGGATAAAGATAAGGAGCACGGCCGCAGAACCTGCTGATACGATGGTTCCATCTGGAATGGTACCTTCACTATTGACTTTCCAAATGTGGACAGCCAAGGTTTCTGCTTGACGGAAGATAGAGATTGGGCTAGTAACACTGAGAATATTCCAGTTAGACCAATCAAGGGCTGGAGCGGATTGTCCTGCTGTATAGATAAGAGCAGCTGCCTCACCAAAGATACGACCAGAAGCTAAGACGACCCCAGTCACAATACCTGGAAGGGCTTCTGGAATGACGACATGAACCACAGTCTCCCAACGAGAAATTCCAAGAGCCAGACCAGCCTCACGCTGCGTATGGTGAACATGTTTCAAACTGTCCTCGACATTACGAGTCATCTGAGGTAGGTTAAAGACTGTCAAGGCCAAGGCACCTGAAATGATTGAAAATCCATACTCAAACTGAACTACAAAGATCAAGTAACCAAAGAGACCCACAACCACTGATGGGAGTGAAGATAAGATTTCAATACAGGTTCTGACAAAGTTGGTCACAGGACCTTTTTTAGCATATTCAGCTAGGAAAATCCCAGCTCCCATAGATAAAGGAACAGAGATAATCAAGGTGATGACCAAAAGGAAGAAGGAATTATAGAGCTGAATTCCAATCCCTCCACCTGCTTGGTAAGAAGATGATTTGCCAGTCAAGAAAGACCAAGAGATGTGGGGCAAACCACGAACCAAGATATAGAGAATCAAGGATGCCAAGATGGCAACAATAATCCCTGCAATTGAGTAGAGGACAGCTGTTGCAATTTTATCTAATTTCTTAGCGTGCATAGTTTTTCTTTCCTCTTTCTTTCGTAATCAATTTAATCACACTGTTGAAGGCCAAACTCATCAAGAGCAAGACTAAGGCCAGTGACCAGAGAACGTTATTATCAACTGTTCCCATAACGGTATTTCCGATACCCATGGTCAAAACAGAGGTCAAGGTCGCAGCTGGTGTTGTTAAGGAAGTTGGAACTACCGCTGAGTTTCCGACTACCATCTGAATAGCTAAAGCCTCACCAAAGGCACGCGCCATCCCAAAGACCACTGCTGTAAAAATACCTGAACGCGCCGCCTTCAAGGTCACGCGCCAGATAGTTTGCCAACGAGTAGCCCCCATAGCCAAACTAGCTTCGCGATAGTGACGAGGCACCGCACGTAAGCTGTCCGTTGTCATAAAGGTTACCGTCGGTAAAATCATGACAAAGAGAACGAAAATCCCTGACAAAATTCCAAAACCAGTTCCACCAAAGACACTACGGACAAAAGGAACTACGACCTGCAAACCGATAAATCCATACACGACTGAAGGAATCCCGACAAGTAATTCAATAGCTGGTTGCAAGATTCTAGCACCTTTTGGTGAGACCTCTGTCATAAATACTGCCGCACCAATGGCAAAAGGAGTTGCGATAAGGGCTGATAGGATTGTGACAATAAAGGAACCCAAAATCATAGGAAGGGCACCAAATTGCTTACCTGAAGGATTCCAAGTTTGGCCAAAAAGGAAATCAAAGATATTAACCCCATTTACAAAGAAGGTAGACAAGCCTTTTTGGGCTACGAAAATCAAAATCATAGCCACAATGATGACAATCAAAGACAGACAGGCAAAGGTCAAACCTTTTCCTAGTTTCTCTAGACGAGAGTTCTTTGAGGGAGAAAGTAATTTTTTAGCTAATTCTTCTTGATTCATTAGTGACTCCCTTCTAGTGCTGTCACTGTTCCTGCAGCATCTTTTTCGACCTTCATTTCCTTGACAGAAATATAGCCCATTCCCTTAACTATTCCGCTTTGCGCTTCATCAGAGAGGACAAAGTTGAGAAACTCTGCAACCAATTCGTTCGGCTGACCTAGGGTATACATGTGTTCATAAGACCACAAAGGCCAGTTATTGGTTGTAACATTTTCTGCAATCGGCTCATAGCCATTCAATTTCATGCGTTTCACCGAGTCATCCACATAGGCAAAGGCTAGATAAGAAATGGCTCCTGGTGTCTGGGAAACAATGTTTTTGACCATCCCATTTGAATCCTGTTCTTGACTCTGCACGGCCGATTGACCATCCATGATAACACTATCAAAGGTTGCACGCGAACCTGAACTTGCCGCGCGGTTAATAATAGAAATGGCTAGGTCTTTCCCACCGACTTCTTTCCAGTTGGTCACTTGACCTGTGAAGATGCTACGGAGTTGTTCAGTTGTCAGATTTTCAACATCAACTTCCTTATTTACAATGACTGCCAAGCCCGCTACAGCAACCTTGTGATCCACTAGAGCGGATGCGTTGATACCGTCTTTTTCCTCAGCAAATACGTCTGAATTTCCTACATCAACAGCTCCAGATTGAACCTGAGACAGACCTGTACCAGATCCTCCACCTTGGACGTTGACTGTTTTTCCAACGTGCATAGAACCAAATTCATCTGCTGCAGCTTCGACCAAAGGTTGAAGAGCCGTTGAGCCAACAGCTGTCATGGATTCTCCACGATCAATCCAGCTAGCACATCCCGCCAAAGAACCTGCTAGCAAAAGAGCCGCAAGGGATAGAGCGAGTTTTTTCCTTTTTTTCACTGTTTTTCTCCTTGAAAATAATGGTGAATGCTGTGAATTTTTTCAATTATTTATTTATGTTTTTCTTTTTTAAAATTGAGAGCAAACTGAAGTTGATAGCTTAATTTTACTAGAAATTTGCTCAGTTGCCGTCTCCACCAATTTTGACTTAAAATGAAAGACAATTTGAAAAAAATCCATACTTCCACTATAACATAGACAAGCTACTTTGACTAGCATTTTCACTTGAATCTGAGGCCTTTTGGAAAATAATTTTTCAAAACATTTCCAGTCACCTTAGCAAAGCCCAAACCATTGCCTTGAACCAAAACTTGGTACCAACCATTTGGCAGACTTTCCGCCAGCTGAACGGTTTCTCCAGCCACATACTTTACAAACGCTTCTTGGTCAATTTTAACCGACTGCTTGACCTGACTCGGTTTCAAGGCTAGACCAAGAGCAAAACTAGGCTCAAAGCGTTTTTTCTTAAAGGTACCCAGATGTAGGCCATTGCGAGCTATCTTGAGTTTCTCTAAATCTGGTAAGAGTTCTGGCAAGAGATAGAGTTGGTCTCCAAAAGTCTGCAAGATTCCCCTTAGATTGACCTTTAAGTGTTTTTGGGCAAATTCCTGCCACAAGGCAACTTGTTCTCGGCTGAGATTGCTCTTACTTGTCTTACATTTAGGGGCTGGATTTTCCCCTTTAAATTGTAAATGCGCGACAAACTGACCCTCTCCCTTAAACTGATGAGGGTACATCCGAGCCGTTTCTGGCAGATCAATACCAGCTACCATTCCATTGATATGCTCAACTGGCAACAAATCAAAATCATACTCTTCCAGTAGCCAATTGACAATCTCTTCGTTTTCCTCGGGTGCCCAAGTACAGGTCGAATAAACCAGACGACCACCTTCAGCTAACATGGTCACCGCATCCGATAGAATCTCTCTTTGCAAACTAGCACATTGACTTGGATAATCTAAGCTCCAATAGTCCATAGCATCTGGTTGCTTACGGAACATCCCTTCACCAGAGCAAGGAGCATCAAGGACAATCAGGTCAAAATAGCCTTTAAAAACCTTGGCCAAACGTTCAGCAGATTCATTGGTCACCACAACATTTGTCGCTCCAAAGCGCTCCATATTTTCAACCAAAATCTTAGCCCGTTTGCTTGAAATTTCGTTGGAAACCAGGAGACCCTCCCCTGCTAGATAGGCTGCCAGCTGAGTTGATTTTCCACCCGGTGCAGCGGCTAAATCCAAGACCTTCATTCCAGGACTGGGTTGGGCTACCTGAGCCACCATCTGGGCAGCGGGTTCTTGCGAATAAACCAAGCCAGTAGCATGCTCAGGCGATTTACCTGAAACCTTCCCATAGTGACCCCAAGGAGTTTGAGGAATGGGATCAGAAAAGGAAACTGGCGCTTCTTTTAAAGGATTAATCCGAAAGGCCGAAACCGCTTCCTCCTCAAAAGAGGCAAGAAAATCTCTTGCCTCATCTCCTAGTATCTCTTCATATTTTTCAACAAATCCTTCTGGAAATTGCATTTAAGTTCTTTTCCTTTCGTAAATATAGGACTGAATTTCCTCCTGCATCTCAAGAGGTAACATCATGACCGGCTGTCTAGTTTGAAAATCAAGCGGTTGACCAGAAAGGGTCACAACCCGATAGCCCAGACTTTCCCCCAAAATACTTGCTGCAGCATAATCCCATGGTTGCAGATAAGTGACATAGGTCAACAAACGCCCTGACAAAATCTTGGCAAAACTAATGGCCGCACTCCCATAGACTCGAACACCAAGCACAGCTCGACTCAAATCAGCCAGACCCCATTCGTTGGTTTCCAACATACCACTATTCCCTGCAATAAGGAAATCTCCAAGTAGTTTTGGTTTAAAAGGAGCTAGGGGCTTATCATTTAGACAAACTGGAAAGGCTCCACCACCGTGATAACAATCCCCTTTGACCACATCATAAATGAGACCAAACTGTCCCTGACCATTCTCAAAATAAGCCATCATGACAGCAAAATCTTCCTGCTGGGCTACAAAATTATTGGTCCCATCAATCGGATCAATAACCCAAACCCTGCCCTCTTGAACCGAGGCTCGCAGACAACCTTCTTCAGCACAAATCTTATCTTCAGGATAACGAGACAAAATCTCACCAACCAATAGCTCCTGAACTTCCTTGTCCAGTTTGGTCACCAAATCTGTTGGAGAGGACTTGGTTTCAACACGCAAGTCTTCCTGCATATGGTCAAGGATGTACTGGCCCGCTCTCTTAACAAGCTCTTTGGCAAATTCAAATTTACTTTCCAAGAGAAATCTTTCCTTCCCCTTTTTCCTTGGCCGCCTGAACTGCTCGGTAGAGCGAATAACCACTCACCGTTTCAAATTCTCGTCCCAAACGTTTTTCTTCACTCTTACTTGGTACGACCTCCTTGAATCCCTTATAGGAGTCCAGTAACTTTTTAGCATCTACCTTGCTTTCATAGGCAGCTTCAACATCATTAAAAAAAGAAAGCACTGAAGCAAGTTCTTCAGTGCTCCACGACAAATCTAGTGGGTAACTATACTGTTTGTTCATTAACTAATACCAGCTCTCATTCTTGCTTCTTTCAGTTCTTGCTTACGATAACTACGAGGGAGAAAAGCACGAATCTCATCTTCATTAAAACCGATTTGCATACGTTTAGCATCAATAATAATTGGACGACGCAAAAGACTAGGATACTGCTCAATCAAATGAAGCAATTCCGATACCGAAATACTTTCTACATCAATATCTAATTTTTGAAAAATTTTTGAACGAGTTGAAATGATGTCATCAGTACCATTTTCGGTCAAGGAAAGAATATGTTGCAATTCTTTTCTTGTTAAAGGGCTGGTCATAATATTGTGTTCCTCAAAGGGCACCTTATGTTTTTCTAACCAGGCCTTAGCCTTACGACATGAAGTACAGCTCGGTGATAGAAATAGTGTAATCATGCTTTTCTCTTCTTATCTATACTTTGCTAATTCTATTATACAAAAAAATAAAGCGCTTGACTAGAGATTTTTAGAAAAAAAGCCTATTTTTTCAAGAAAAATAGACTGTTTGCGAACGATTGAGGTAAGGTAGATTTAGTTAATTCACTCTTGACAATAGTTTCGAATCACACACCTAATTTATACCTGCAAAATAAGAACATCTTTCGTTTCACTTCCTACGACTTTTTAGATAAAGATAGCCAAAAAAGCTTTCATAGAGGGCAAAAAAGAGGAGGAAGGCATGAAGGAAGAATGTCTCTGGTAAAATCAGAATCACTGGATCCTTGGCTGGGTCAAAAAGCCAGGTATCATCTCCCACAAAGAGAATTTGATGGAAAAGGGTAAAGAATTGGTCAAAACCAATCAAAACTCCTCCAAGTCCAATCAGCAAAGGCAAAAGCACTAGAGCCAGAAGCCCCCTACTAAATAAAGATAAAAAGCCCTTTTTCACAATCTTATTGGCAAAGAAATAGAAGCTTGGTAGTGTCACTAGAGCTACTAGCTGAACAAAGTGGAAGAGGTCCTTGACCACCGCAAAGTGGTGCAGACCAGCTGCTGACGAACGAAAATCTGGCATCTCTAATACCTGACTAAAAGGATTGGTCAGGTAATTCATCAAAATATGAAAGTTGTACTGAATGGTTTCTGGTTTTAGATAAACCCGATTTGTTAAGTTCAGCCACTGAATTTCCAGCGGATAAAAAATCCAAGCCAAATAAATGGTCAAAAGGATTGAGAGGGAGAGGAGAAAGAGCATAGAGCTCCAAAAGGTCAGTTTAGTTTTCATCAAAATCCCACTCCGCAAGGCTAGAAACCACATGTGTCGGTGCGATTGGTAGGTCGGCTACTTCTTCTGCCTTGGTAAAACCTGTCGTCACCAAGAGCGTTGGAATGCCATTGTCAATCCCTGCTCGAATATCTGTTAAATAGTTGTCCCCAACCATAATCAACTCTTCACGTTCCAAGCCTAAGTGCTCAACCGCCTTGTCCATAATGATGGCATTTGGTTTTCCGATATAAACAGGCTTCACTCGTGTTGCCACTTCAAGAAGGGTAATCAGTGAACCAGCACCAGGCAAAAGACCGCGCTCTGTCGGGATGTTGAGGTCAGGATTGGTTCCGATAAAGTGGGCACCTTTTTGAATAGCCAGAGTTGCTGTCGCAAATTTTTCATAGTCAACTTGCCAGTCCAGGCCTACTACCACATAGGCAGGGTTTTCCTTCTTTTCCACATAACCAGCCGCCTTGATGGCTTCCTTGAGCCCTGCTTCTCCGATAACATATACCGTCTTTTCAAGCCCCAAATCGTTCATATAGTCAATGGTTGCCAAAGTCGCTGTGTAGACAGTCGATAGGGGCGTATCGATATTAAAATTCTGAGCCAACATTTCCTGAACACTCTCAGGAGTACGAGTCGTATTGTTGGTCACAAAAAGATAGGGGATATCCCGCTTTTGCAATTCATGGACAAAAGCTTCTCCTGCCGGTATTCGATCTTTCCCCTTATAAATCGTTCCGTCTAAATCAATTAAATAGCCTTTATATTTCATCTACTTCTTCCTAATCCTTTTTTATTTCTTGCCAAGTGATGATAGCTTGGGCATTGGTAGCCCCATCGCTTGTGATCTCATGCTTGCTTTCCAGTCCAGTCCGTTCAACAGCCGATGTGATCACCCCACCTGGTCGAACTTCCTTGACATACTTGAGGTTGATTTTCTTGGGAATATATTGGGTCAAAAAGTCCGCTCCCATGACCTCAAAAATCCAGTCCAAGTATTTACTGTTATTGACATGACCATTCATATCCAAATCGTAAAAACGGACATGGTAATCCTTGCTGGTTGACTCTTCCAAGGACTCATACTTTGGCCCGCGGATAAGTTTTTTATCAAAATCAGACTGGTAAGGAGCCACAATCTCAGGCTCGACAACATGAACTCTTCGACTGTCTCGGTCCATGAGAACAAAGGTCGCCATCATGTGAATGAGCTCCTGCCCCGTTTCATCACAAATGGTAAAGCGACGGTAGCAAAAGAGTCGATTGTAACTCAGGGCTTCCGTTTCGATGGTGATTTCTTCCGCAAAACGAGGCAAACGAGCCACCTCAATATCATAGTCTGTGATAATCCAGACAAGATTATAGTCTTCTAAAATGGTTTTATCACTAACTCCCAGTTCAATAGACTGCATCCCTGAAACTTGTAAGGACAGCAAAATCACATCTGGAAGCTTGATATGACCGTTCATATCAGCCATATCAAAAGGAATTTTCATTTTCATTTGGTAAGTTAAGCCCATCATTCTACTCCAAAATAAATCGTTCTGCTACGGTGTCTCCTAAAAAGAGACCTCTTTTTGTCATGCGAACTCGGTCACCCTCTATTTGCATGAGACCTTGTTGAACCAAGTCTCTGACAATTTCTCCATAAAGTCCATCGAAGGACCGTCCAAATTTTTCCTCAAATCGCGCCATGGAGACCCCTGATTTCTTGCGAAGGCCCAAGAACATCTCTTCTTCCATTTGCTCTTTTTGGCTCAGATGTTCTTCTGTGATACGCGCATTACCTTCCTCAACCGCACTGAGATAATGACGAATGGGACCATGATTTTTATAACGCACACCATTGACATAACCAGATGCTCCAGCACCGATGCCATAATATTCAGCATTGTCCCAGTACATGAGATTGTGGCGACTTTCAAAACCAGGTTTGGAGAAATTGGAAATCTCATAGTGCTCAAAACCAGCTCGCTCCAGCTCTGCAATGATGTACTCAAACATCTCAGCTTCCAGTTCCTCCTTAGGCAGAGGCAATTTCCCTCGTCGCATACGGTTCATAAAGACCGTATGATTTTCCAAAATCAAGCTATACAAACTCATATGGGGAATATCCAGCCCAATGGCCTTAGCCACATTTTCCTTGACCTGCTCCATGGTCTGACCAGGCAGTGCATAAATCAAATCGATGGAGATATTGTCAAAACCAGCCAGTTTCAGACGGTCGATATTTTCATAAATATCCTTCTCCAAATGACTGCGCCCAATCTTTTTCAGCATCTTGTCATCAAAGGTCTGCACACCTAGCGAAACACGGTTGACAGCCGAGTTTTTCAAAACAGCAATCTTATCCGCATCCAAGTCGCCTGGATTAGCCTCAATAGTCAACTCTTCTAAAACAGACAAGTCCAAGTTTTTAGTCAAGCCCTTCAATAACACCTCCAGTTGAGAAGCTGACAAAGCTGTCGGTGTGCCACCACCGATATAGAGGGTTCTCAACTTTTGAATATCATAAGATTGAAACTCTTCTAACAGATGTTCCAAATAACTATCTACCGGCTGATTCTTGATAAAAACTTTTGAAAAGTCACAATAATAACAAATCTGGGTACAAAATGGGATGTGCACATAGGCTGACGTTGGTTTTTTCTGCATAGTACTTATTATACCACAAAGACAGGCTACGAGAAAAAAATCACCATCCCCAGATACATAGTCCGTCCAGAGATGGTGATGGTTTATTCTTCTGTTATGTCAATAACAATCTCTTCTGATTCATCAAGAGTTTCGGCCTTTTCTTGCCATTGCTCCTTGAGATTATTGAATCGATCTTTTGATGCTTCTGTCGCTTGACGAGCACATGATTTGACTTGAGCAAGGACGCTGTCCACAGTTATTTCACCTGACTCAACCTGTTCTTTGGTTTTCAGAACAAAATCTGTAGCTTGCTCCTTGACTTCTGTCAGTTTTTCACAGACCTGCTCCTTGGCATACTCTGGATCTTCTCTCAAATCATCTAGAAAATCTTGAGCTTGACTGCAAACTTGTTTGCCCTTGTCACTTGTTAAAAACAAGGCAAGAGCTGCACCTGAAACGGTTCCTAAAAGGATTGAGGATAGTTTACCCATAAGTATTCTCCTTTTTTATTTTTTGAAAAATTTACTTGCAAGACGAAGAGCTGACAAACTTGCACCAGTCTTAATGGTTTTTGAACCAGCTGATGAAGCTTTCTTGCTCAAGACACGCGCATGGTCATTGAGGTCTGAAACAGATAGAGATAAATCTGCAACAGCACTAAAGAGTGGATCAATTGTTGCCACCTTGACATTGATATCATCTGCCAAGACATTGACCTTAGCTAGCAATTCATTGGTGTGATGCAAGGTCACATCCACATCTGAAGTTAAGGTTTTAATCGTCTTCTCTGTTTCATCGATAACACGTCCAAGCTTTTGTACAGTAATGATTAGATACACTAAAAATACAATCAAAGCAAGGGCTACAAGAATATATGCAACTTCTAACATTTAGTTTTCCTCCTCTGAAATATAGTAAGGGACCTTCTTACGATTTTGATAAAGAATGATAAAAATACCGAGACCGATAAGGACAACTGATAGCCATTGAGACACTCGAAGACCAAAGAACATGAGGCTATCTGTTCGCATGCCTTCAATAACCATACGACCGAAACCATACCAAATCAAGTAAAAGGCAGTGATATGACCTCGTCTGAGACTCTTCCATTTTCGTCTAAAAATCAGAATCAAGGCAAATCCAAGTAGATTCCATAGAGACTCATAAAGGAAGGTCGGTTGACGGTAGCTCCCATCAATATACATCTGGTCACGAATAAAGCCAGGTAGATAATCCAAATTATCCACTGCTGCACCATAAGCTTCTTGGTTAAAGAAATTGCCCCAGCGACCCAAACTTTGGGCAATCATGACGCTAGGCGCCGCAATATCTAGGAAATCCCAAGTATTGATAAGTTTACGATCAGCAAAGATGTAGAGCACAAGGACACCAGTTATCAAACCACCGTAAATGGCCAAACCACCATTCCAAATGGCAAAAATCTCTCCCAAATTCTGACTATAGTAATCAAAACGGAAAATGACATAGTAGAGACGAGCTCCTAAAATAGCCAAGGGAAAGGCTATCAAGATGAAATCTAAAATATCGTCTGGTATGATCTTCTTTCTAGGCGCTTCTTTCATGGTCAAATAAACCGCCAAAATTAAGCCTGTCACAATACACAAGGCATACCAACGAATGGCTAGAGGGCCTAGATGAATAGCAATTGGATCAAGCATTAGACACCTCGTTTTGAGCAATGAGATTTGTCAAGCGTTCTTCGAACAAACGAGTCGCATCAAAGCCCATTTCCTTTGCACGATAATTCATGGCAGCAGCCTCAATCACGACAGAGATATTACGACCTGTTTTAACTGGAATACGAATACGAGGAATAGATACGCCAGAAATTTCAAGTTCCTCTGCATTGTTTCCCAGACGATCAAAAGTTTTATGTGTATCGTAATTTTCCAAATAAACAGCCAGCTGGACTTGTGAAGAATCCTTGACGGCACTCGCACCGTAGAGGCTCATGACATCGATAATCCCAACCCCACGAATTTCAATCAGGTGTCTCAAGATTTCAGCTGGTTCACCCCAAAGAGTAATCTCATCCTTGGCAAAGATATCGACCCGGTCATCAGCTACCAAGCGGTGACCACGTTTGACAAGCTCTAGACCTGTCTCACTCTTACCGATGCCACTATCGCCCTGAATCAAGACACCCATACCATAGATATCCATCAAGACACCGTGCACACTGGTCCGTTCTGCTAAACGTGAATCCAGATAACTAGATAACTCTCCAGATAAACGACTGGTTGCCGTACGGCTGGTTAAAATGGCAATCTTACATTCTCTGGCTGCCTTTAACATTTCCTCCGGAACCACCAAACCACGGGCAACAATAACCGCAGGTGTCTCAGGTAGAAACATTTTTTTCAAGACTTGGTAACGGTTGTGAGAGGACATCGAAACAAGATAGGACCACTCCTTCATTCCCAAGAGCTGGATTCGCTCTGGAGTGTAGTAGTCAAAATAGCCCGTCATTTCAAGACCAGGTCGCGTAATGTCCGCGGTATTAATTTCCTTTTCAAGTAATTCTGGTTCACCATAGACAATGTCTAGTCTAAGCTTTTCAATCACTTCTTTTACTAAAACCGACATCATTTCCTCCTTCAAATGAGTTCTTCTCTCTATTATATCAAATTGTAGGAGGATATTTGAGATTTTTGCAGGATTTGGAGTATTTATTTAAAAGAAAAAGACTAGATTTCTCTAGCCTTTCATTTCTAATTAGAATTTTTTACGTTTACGAGCTGCTTCTGATTTACGTTTACGTTTTACAGAAGGTTTTTCATAGAATTCACGTTTGCGTGTTTCTTGAAGAGTACCAGCTTTAGTAACCGCACGTTTGAAACGACGAAGTGCGTCGTCAAGAGATTCATTCTTACGTACTACTGTTTTAGACATTTTTTTCACTCCCTTCAAGTTCAAGATCTATTCTATTTTACACGTAAAAGGAATAATTGTCAAGAAGAAACTAGTTGAAAACCATCATTAGCATGCAATATTTCTTTTTCAAGTCTACTTATGAACATTTAAGAAGAATTTAACTGATGTCTTCAAACCTTATTTTTAAATCTTTTAATAATTTCTTTAATTCTTCAATTTTATTTTCTAAATCTTTATCGGAAATTGCTTTAGTATTGTGTACAAGTTTATTTCTAAAAACACGGATTTTATATATTCTATCACTGTTTTTTTCATACAATTTATCCTTTCCTCTTTCAAGTACTTTTAACCCTTTAAAAAATTCGTTGAGTTGGGTTTTATACCTTATCTCATCCTCTAAGTTATTCCACAAATTTAAAAATGTTCCGGTTAAATTTCCGCTATTTTCCTCATTCCCTATATAATCATATTTTCTCTCCTTAAGCCTATCACAAATATCTTTCATTGTATCTTCTTCTGGATATAAATTCTCCCTTTCAATAGGTCTTTCAGAGCCCCAGAAGGTTTTAGTGTTTTTAAATTTATAAATAGCAACTATTCTTCTATTAAAATCTAGTTCACCTTTTTCTATATCAGCATTAGAAGCAAATTCTGTCTGTACCAAATATCCCTCTTGAAAAAACGGTCTTTTTGAAGAGCTAGAACTTATGCTTAGTAATCTTACGTTTGTAATATAATCTTCAGAGTCTACCGAAATCCTACCATTTACATAAGGCATTCCTAATACGTAAATATAGCCCGTTTTATCTTTATTGTCTAATATAGCAAATGAACACGCTACTTTTATTGACTGAGTTAAATCTAATAACGGCGTCTTACACACTTCATAGTGTTGTAATATTGAGTATTGAAGTAATTTAATTTTCTTTAATTCTTTTATTTCTTCCTTATCCACATTATTATCTTTTTCTAATTCTGTCATTAACATAGTTGATGTTTTTTCTAGAATATCAAAATCAAAATTGATATCTTTTTCACTATTTGAACGATAGATTGTAGGATATAAAGTAGCATTTTGAGTTTTTTCACTTTTTACATAGTTATTATTTTGTCCTCTATAAAATAACATGACATCAGGATTTTTATATGAGAGTTCTGCTATTTCCATTATTAAATCATGAAATGTCTCAATATTGATTGTATGGCTTCTTACGAAAGATGTAACATCTCTAGTAGTTTGACCTTTATATTTATGTTGTTTATAATGCTCTTTTAATTTTTTTGTTAAATTATTATAAGTTACTGAATATTCTCTCATAAAAAAATCCTTTTAAAAATATTATTATCTGTCAACTATCACTTACTTTTATGTAATGTTTATCTACCAAGTAATCAAGTACGATTCTATTATTATACCATCGTTCTATTTACATCAATTTAGTTTTAAAGAACCATCCAACCCAAAGGATTGAATGGCTAACAGTATTCTTCAGATTCATTTTTCGAGTAAACTGAGCGCTTCAGCATCTGCAATAATCGTCACATCAGGGTGGGTTTGTAGGCTACTTGCTGGTAGATTCTCAGTCACTGGGCCAGACACTGTTCCGGCAATGGCTTCTGCTTTCGACTCACCATAAGCAAAGAGAAGGATTGACTTGGCATCCAAGATATTTTTAATCCCCATTGAAATGGCTTGGGTTGGGACGTCTTCAATCTTGTCAAAGAAACGTGCGTTTGCTTCGATAGTAGACTGGTCAAGTTCTACAAGGTGAGTTTGACTGTCAAATGGAGTACCGGGTTCATTAAATCCGATATGTCCATTGCGACCGATTCCCAAAATTTGGAGGTCAACTGGATGGTCAGCCAAAATTTGGTTGTAGCGTTCAACTTCAGCTTCAGCATGATCCTTAACACCACGAGGCAAGAAACTTTCTTTAAATGGTTTTTGGTTAAACAAGTTTTCTTGCATGAAGTGACGGTAAGACTGAGGATTGTCTCCATCAAGTCCTACATACTCATCAAGGTTGACACTGGTTAGATTTGAAAAATCAAGGTCACTCTCAACAATTTCCTTGTAAAATTCAAGTGGGCTACTTCCTGTCGCAAGTCCTAGGGTTTGAGCTCCATTGGCCAATTTTTCCTTCAAAATCTCAAAAGCAACTTTTCCACCTTCGATTTGGTTTTCAACTTTAATAACTTTCATCTTTTTATCCTCCGTTTCAATCTATATTTATTATATGGTATAGACCAATTTTTGTCAAGTGAAAACGATTTAATTTCTAAAAAAAGAGCGTCCAAACTTGAAACATGTTATAATGGATAGGATTAGAACTTAGAAAGAATGAACAAATATATGAATACAGCTGATTTTGATTTCCACTTGCCTGAGGAATTGATTGCCCAAACGCCTCTTGAAAAACGTGATGCCTCTAAACTCCTCATTGTCAACCGTGAAACTGGAGAAATGCAGGATAAACACTTCCACTCTATTATTGATATGCTGGAACCAGGTGATGCACTTGTTATGAACGATACCCGTGTTCTCCCTGCCCGCCTCTATGGTCAAAAAGAGGAAACAGGAGGTCATGTGGAACTGCTCCTACTCAAAAACATTAGTGGCGATGAGTGGGAAGTTCTGGCTAAACCTGCCAAACGCCTCAAGATTGGTACTCGTGTCAGCTTTGGTGATGGTCGCCTCAGCGCAGTCGTTACGGAAGAATTGACCCACGGGGGGCGCATTGTCCGCTTTGAATACCAAGGAATTTTCCTAGAAGTCTTGGAAAGTCTGGGTGAAATGCCGCTACCGCCTTATATCCACGAAAAACTGGATGACCGTGAACGCTATCAAACTGTTTACGCCAAGGAAAGTGGCTCTGCTGCTGCACCTACTGCTGGTCTTCACTTCACCAAAGAACTGCTAGCAGAAATCCAAGCTAAGGGTGTTCATCTAGTCTATTTGACTCTTCATGTCGGACTCGGAACCTTTAGACCTGTTTCAGTTGACAATCTGGACGAACACGAAATGCACTCAGAATTCTACCAGCTTTCTGAGGAGGCTGCTAGCACCCTTCGCTCTGTCAAAGAAAATGGAGGCCGTGTCATCGCTGTCGGAACCACTTCTATCCGCACCTTGGAGACTATTGGTTCCAAGTTTGATGGGCAAATCCAAGCAGATTCCGGCTGGACCAATATCTTTATCAAACCTGGCTATGAGTGGAAGGTCGTGGATGCCTTCTCAACCAACTTCCACTTACCAAAATCAACTCTGGTCATGTTGGTTTCTGCCTTTGCAGGTCGCGAATTAGTCTTAGATGCCTACCACCATGCTATCCAAGAACACTACCGCTTCTTTAGTTTTGGCGATGCCATGTTTATCTATTAATTTCATAATGAAAAAACGCATATTATCAGGCATTATAAAAACTTGATAGTATGCGTTTTGCTATGGATAAAAATTGAGTTAATTTATTCTCAAGCTCGGATCTTTCAAGCTCTGAACACTGGCATTGATAACCGCGCCGACAATCAAAATCTTAGCAATGAGAATAAACCAGAACATCATGACCACCACGACGATGGAACTGAAAAAACGGACGTCCACGAGGTGATTAACATAGTTGTTGATATAGACTGAAAAGATATTAAGTAATAAAATCAGAGTCAATAAGACAAAGGTGCTACCTGGCAATACATAGCGAATCCGTCGCACCTTAACATTTGGCAGGAAATAATAAAGCATGACCAAGATTGCAAAAATCAAAGCATAGACCAAAGGGCCTGTTAGGTCTTGCAGATAATCAAAGAGAGGACTATCCGATTTCCAGTAACTTTTGATAAGGTTGAGAAGCATGCGACCAAAGACACTCAGAAAAAGAGCTAAGGCAAAGAGAATCTGCAGACCAAAACTGACAAACAAACTCATGAGTTGATGAGAAATCATCCCACGATTTTTAGCTACTCCGTAAGCTTTATTAAAGGCTTTCTGTAGGAAATTCATGGATTTTGAAAAGGTCCAGAGGGCTGACAAAACCGCAAAACTCAATAAACCCGTTGACGGTTGGGTTAGCACTTCTGTAATAATCTTTGCAACCACATCATACATGGTATCGGGCAAAAATTCATTGACAACCTTTAAAAAATTAGAAACTGGAATCTGAAAATAAGGGAGGATATTAACCACCACCAAAAGAAGTGGAAAAATCGAAATCAACCAATAGTAGGCTACTGCGACACTGGTCAACTCACTATCTGATGCTTGATAATAATGCAAAAAAGCTTTTAATAAAGGCTTATCTATCAGCTCTTTCCACCACTTCTTCATGTCACACTCCTTCACTTATAATCTTGATTAATTTCTTCTTACCAATTCCATCATATCATAAGGGAGGGTATTGGCAGCTTCCTTCAGAGAATAGTTCTCTAAGTTATTCACATTTTGTCGTAACTTCTTGGCATACTTGGTCGTAATCAATCGTTTTTCTTCATATTCGAAAATCAACTTGCGCTCCAGATAATAGCCTCTCAGCATTTCATCGATATTGTTGGGCTTGACACGATTGATAACCCGTTCGACAAAGGCACCACTGGTGATAATAGCTGTTTCTCGGAGACGAGAATCCTGCATGAAGCTGATCAAAGAACTCTTATAAACCCCTTTTAGGTTCTCCAAACTTTCGATAATCATCTCTGTATTTTCTAGATAGAGCTCTGCAATTTGGTCATAGTCAAGGGCTCTGAGTTTCTGTGATTCTTCATTTTTCCAACTGCGAAAAGTCTTGCCAAGAGTAAAGACTTCGTGAAGGAGAAAACGTAAAATCCGCAAGGAAACAAGGAAATAATAGGTCAATCGTGAAGCAAACTTGCGATTGATACTTTGTTCCATGTTTTTCAAATAACGTTGGTAAACCCGATAAGCACGCTCACTCATCTTGTCCTCTTCATAAGCCTGTTCTAAACCATCACTTTCAATACTGAGGATGAGAAGTTTCAAGGCCTCCCAGTCTTCTTGAGCTCCCTTGTTTTCTTGACTCAGGATGAGATTTTCAATACGTCCATGATAATTGTCAATGGCTGCATAGAGAGGAAGCTTATTTCTGGTATCTTCCAACTCTTTTTCCAACTCTATTGTTACTTCATTCAAAATGGCGATATGCATGAGATAGTCCTTGCTTTCTTCCTGTTCATCAGAAAGATGAGGCAAGACCAAGAGACCTGTTAAAAAGCTTACCAGCGTCACACCTGCGACAAGGAAAAGCAAGAGAGGATACTCCTGTTCTAGATTACTTGGTATCAGAAGGATCGTAGCAATCGACACCGTTCCCTTGACACCTGAGAAGGTCAAAAGAAGCATGTCCTTCATATACTTATTTAGCTTTTTCTTGAGACGTCTAGTCCTATAGGCATAATAGCCATAAATCATGACAAAACGAATGGCAAAGAGGACAAAGGTCAGGGCTATAAGAGATAGCAATAACAGTAAGGGATTATAGATTGGATTGGTCAAGATAGGCTCTGCTATCATTTCCAACTCCATCCCTAAAATCACAAAGACAGAACCGTTGAGCATAAAGTTCACTGTGTGCCAGACCGTCTCGGTTACCGTATCCACTTGGGCTTCTAGGAGCGTAATTTTCTTAAAACGGCTTGCCTTTAAAATACCAGCAACCACAACGGCAATAATCCCTGAAACATGGACTTCTTCTGCCAGGAAGAAGGTTACCAAGGGCAAACTCAATTCCAGAAGGAGCTCACTAGCAATATCCGTTGCTCTCACACTTAGCAAGAAGCTATGGAGGAAACGGTTGGTCATGGCTGTTAAAAAGCCAATCAAAAAACCGCCTAGGATTGAAAAGATGAGCGAACTACTAGCTTGTTCAAGGGAAAAGGCTCCAGTTGTCCAAGCTGTCAAAGCTACCTGAAAGGCAACCAAGCCAGAAGCATCATTCAAGAGTCCTTCACCCTTAAGAATATTGGACACACGCTTAGGAAAGCCAAAGCGCTCCGAAAGAGAGGCAAAGGCAACCAAGTCCGTAGGGCCAAGGGCTGCCCCAACAGCCAAGCAAGCCGCCAAGGGAAGACTGAGCCAAAGAAGATGGGCCAAGCCACCCAAACTCAAGGTCGAGATAAAAATCACTGGAAATATGAGATAAACAATGATTCGCCAGTGTTTTAAAATAGCCGTAATATCTGCTTCCTCCGACTCTCGGAAAAGCAAGGGTCCAATAACCAGTGCCAAAAACAACTCCGTATTAAGATGAAAGTCGGCATTGGGTAAAAAGAGACCAATCACAATTCCCAAAAGAATTTGCACCAAAGGGAGAGGTAAAAAGGGCAGGAGCTTATTGGTTGTACTTGAGACAATCAAGACCAGTAAAAATAGGATGAGGTAAATCAGTAATTCCACGCACGTCCTCCTTAATCTTTTTTACAACAGGATTCAAATATCTCCTTCTGCTCTTTGATTTTTTGGTCAATCTTGGAACAATCCTTGTGCTCAATTTTTTTCTGGCACCGTTCCATTTCAAGAGCAACTAATTTTTTCTTGATTTTAAGCATTTTTTTGCTCATGTGTGCTTGATCTAACACCCCCACCGCTCGTTCGTGGTGGGTTGATTCAACAAAATTCTGGCGCATGGCATCCAGCTTTTCACGTAGGTATTGTTTATCCATGTCTATATCTCTCTAATTTTTCAATCATTACTAAAAATGGTGGGTTGTTGACTTGGTTTAAAGTTCGGTAAATGGCAGCTGTGTACTCTTGTTGGTTCAACTGACTAACAAAATCCAAGACAGCATCCCTCTCGAGGTCGCCTCCTTCATGACCATAATAGATCATGATAGCAATCCGTCCACCTTTGACAAGTAAGCCACACAGCTTTTCTAATGCTTCAATCGTTGTCTGTGGTCGGGTGATGACAGACTTATCAGCTGACGGCAGATACCCCAGATTAAAAATTCCTGCCTTGGCTTCTGTCACAAACTGATCCAGTGTCTCATGGCCTTGCAAGATTAACTGGGCATTTGTCAGGCCAGCTTGGTTCAAACGCTCTTGCGTCTTTTCCAAGGCTTGCTCCTGAATATCAAAGGCATAGACTTTCTTGGCTAATTTGGCTAGAAAAAGCGTGTCATGACCATTTCCCATGGTCGCATCCACTACGATATCCTTTTTTGTCACTACCTCAGCCAAAAAATCATGTGCCATCTCAAGTGGTCTTTTCATTTTCAAACTCCTGTTTTACAGCCTTGCATCCTTGAACGCTTCCGCGACGTCGCATCTCCATCTCAATGCTGTTGAGGACTTCCCATTTATTGAGACTCCACATAGGCCCAATCAGCATATCCCTAGGTGCATCTCCTGTGATTCGATGGATGACAATATGTTTCGGAATGATTTCCAATTGATCGCAGATGACCTTGACATATTCGTCCTGGCTCATCAACTGCAAGCGTCCTTCATGATAATCTCTTTGCATACGAGTATTTGTCATAAGATGGAGCAAATGCAGTTTAATCCCTTGAATATCGTTATCCGTGACACAGCGACGGACATTTTCAATCATCATCTCATGGGTTTCACCAGGAAGTCCATTGATCAGATGGGAAACAATCTCAATCTTGGGATACTTTCTCAAACGCTTGACCGTTTCCACGTACAACTCATAGGAATGTGCACGGTTAATCAGGTCAGAGGTTGTTTCATAAGTGGTCTGCAAGCCCAATTCAACCGTCACATGCATTCGCTCCGACAACTCAGCCAAATATTCGATGGTTTCGTCTGGTAAACAGTCTGGGCGCGTTCCAATATTGATTCCTACTACACCCGGTTCGTTGATAGCCTGCTCATAGCGCTCTCGGATGACTTCCACCTTTTCATGGGTGTTGGTAAAATTTTGAAAATAAACCAGATACTTCTGCACATCTGGCCACTTACGATGCATAAAGTCAATTTCCTTATAAAATTGCTCACGAATAGGCGCATCCGGTGCTACGATAGCATCTCCAGAACCTGAAACCGTACAAAAAGTACAGCCTCCGTGAGCCACAGTCCCATCACGATTGGGACAATCAAATCCCGCATCAATAGGGACTTTAAAAGTCTTTTCTCCAAAGAGTTTTCGATAATAATCATTCAAGGTATTATAAGATTTCATAACTTTCATTATAACAAAAAACACCCACAATCTCAAAAGCCTGACTTTCCTATAAATTCCTCTGTTTCTCGTTTCCTTTAGCGATTTTTTATGATACAATATGGATATGATTTTAATGAAAATAGCATCTATTTTATTATTGGTACTGACCTTAGTAGTCTGTATTATCGTGACCAAACTATTTAGATTAAAAAAAATAGGCTTCAACTTTGCGGATTTAGCTTTTCCTATATTGGTATTTGAGTATTATCTGATTACATCTAAAACCTTTACTCATAGTTTTTTACCAAGACTAGGCTTGCTTCTCTCCCTCCTGGCTATTATCCTCGTTTTTTTCTTTCTTCTTAAAAAAAGAAGTTTTTACTATCCTAAATTCATCAAATTCTTCTGGCGTGCAGGATTCTTATTAACCCTTGTCATGTATATCGAGATGATTGTTGAATTATTCTTGAACTAGTTCTATCTTATGAAACAAATTTAAAAAGGCATAACTCTTGATACTTAGAGTTACGCCTTTATTTATAGATAGAAGATGAAATAGAATAAAATATACCCCTTCCTATAACTATTTCCTTTTTATGCTTATTCTCCCTAACTGTGCTATACTTAATTTAGTACATTCTTTGAGATTGGAGATAATATGAAAATCCATAAAACCGTGAATCCTGTTGCCTATGAAAACACCTATTACCTAGAAGGTGAAAAGCACCTCATCGTGGTAGATCCTGGTAGCCATTGGGAAACCATTCGTCAGACAATAGAGAAAATCAATAAACCAATCTGCGCTATTCTCTTGACCCACGCCCATTATGACCATATCATGAGCCTAGACTTGGTTCGCGAGACTTTTGGCAATCCTCCAGTCTATATTGCAGAGAGTGAAGCCAGCTGGCTCTATACTCCCGTCGATAATCTCTCTGGACTTCCCCGTCACGATGATATGACAGATGTGGTCGCAAAACCTGCTGAACACACCTTTGTCTTTCATGAGGAATATCAAATGGAGGAATTTCGTTTTGCTGTCTTACCAACACCAGGACATTCTATCGGCGGCGTTTCTATCGTCTTTCCTCAAGCTCATTTGGTCTTGACAGGTGATGCTCTATTCCGTGAAACCATCGGACGGACGGACCTCCCAACTGGTAATACGGAGCAGCTCCTCCATAGTATCAAAACTCAACTCTTCACCCTACCAAACTATGATGTCTATCCAGGGCATGGTCCAGCTACGACCATCACCCATGAAAAGACCTTCAATCCATTTTTCTAGGTAGCAAAAAACCAAGGAATTTTTATCCTTGGTTTTTGTGTATTGCTATTCAATTCTCCATTCTTTGATTTTAGAATCTAGCCTAGTATTGAATTTCATCAAACATTAGTTAGCTGGCTCAAATTCTTTCCATTCAAATTTAGCTAAATCAAGTTCATTAGAAGAAATCTCTAAGATTTGCTCTGGCTTTTGATCACTACCAATTTGAAAAATACCTTCTTTAATCTTCTGTGCTCCGTCTTTATCAAAAGCATACAGACTTAAGTTCATTTCTGGTCGTGTTGACTGCCAGTCTGAATATCTGACTTGACCGTTTTCATAAATAACTAAACTGGAACGAAAACCACCTGCAGAAGCTACATAAGCTGTATGAAGCAACTTTGGTTGTTTATTCTCTAAATAGTAAATGGCCCCTATATATTTTTTATCTCCAATAATCAATTCATCTTGACCGTCATTATTTAAATCAGCGTATACATAATGGAGACTAGCTGGTTTATCGTAGGTGCTTAGTGTAAAGATATAGCCGTACTCTTCAGAAAAAATCTTGTTCTGTTTCAACTTTTCATACAAGGATTCTCGGTCACCGATACTTAAAAGAGCCTGATAGTGATTGTAGCGCTCTATTACTTCCTCGTACAAATCTTTTCCTGTTTCGCTTTTCGTTTCCACTGTTGTTGACGGAGTTGACATTAAAGAACTTGTACTTGTTTGGCTCTCTGACTTCGTAGAGGTTTCCTTCTGTTCCTCTTTGGTAGAAGATGATTGTGTTGTCGAAGGTTCTATTTTTTCATCTTTTTTGTTTGCACCACAAGATGCTAAAACAAAAACAGTAAGAATAGCTGAAAACATCATTAAAAATTTCTTCATGTTAACCTCTTTAACCCATCCTTTGCACATTTACGGATTTTAGTATTTCATTTGGTAAATACCATTCATTACCAAATAATGACGCGCTCCTCTGGCGAACGCCACATACCGTCTCCTTCTTTGACATCATAGGTTGTAAAGAAATCATCGAAGTTTGGTACTTGTACATTGACACGGAGTTTGGCTGGCGCGTGCACATCAACGCTAGCCAAAAGTTTCATAAATTCTGGACGACCTTTCATGCGCCAGATGCGACCGAAATTGTAGAAGAATTCTTCTGCTGAGAAGTCTGCTTCTCTCTTAGCTGCTTCAAGCGCTGCAGCGATTCCTCCCAAGTCAGCCACGTTTTCTGACACAGTCAATTTACCATTGATAGTTGCTCCATAAGAATCTTGTCCATCAAATTGGTCAATAACTTTTTGTGTTTTCTCCTTGAAGGCAGCATAGTCGCTCTCTGTCCACCAATCCTTGAGGCTACCATTTTCATCAAAGGACGCTCCGTTGGTATCAAAGGCGTGGGAAATTTCATGGGCAATAACCGCCCCGATACCCCCGTAGTTAGCAGAAGATGACTGGTGCAAGTCATAGAAAGGCGCTTGTAAAATAGCTGCTGGGAAGACAATCAGGTTCTTCTGTGGATTGTAGTAGGCATTGACCATATGAGCAGGCATACCCCATTCCTTATAGTCTACAGGCTGGTTCCACTTGCTCCAACTGTGCTTGATGTCCACACGCGCAAAGGCTAGAGCATTATCAAAAAGACTAGCATTTTCATCCACTACCTTCTCTTTGTAGCGTTCTGGCAATTCTTCTGGATAACCAATATAAGGCTTGATGACATTGAGTTTGACGATGGCCTTGTCACGAGTTTCAGGAGTCAACCAGTCATTTTTAGCCAAGCGTTCCTTATAGACATCAATCATAGTTGCCACTTTTTTCTCCACATCCGCCTTAGCCTCTGGAGAGAATTTTTCATGGGCATACCAGAGACCTAAGGCTTGTTTGAATGGACCTTGTGCTAACTGGTAGGCTGCCTTAACCTTGTCTTTGGCTTCTGGAACTCCAGAAAGTGCACGACTGTAGGCACCTGACAAGACACGTATTTCTTCCGTTAAATAACTGGTAGAAAGATTGATAACACTCAAAATCAAGGTTGCCTTGAGGAGAGGCCAAGCTTCTTCACTATAGAATTGATCTGCTGCTTGCCAGAAACGTTCCTCGTCTACGATAACCTTGTCTGGCACTTGTCCAAGAACAGCTTTGAAGAAGTCATCCAAAGGTAGGGCAGGCGCAAATTTCTTGAAATCTTCGTAATCATATGGATGATAAAGTTTAGCATACTCTGAACTTTCTTCATTAGAAAGCACCACTGCTGCAATTCGGCGGTCCAATTCAAGTCTTTTCTCTAGCAAGTCTTCAATTTCTTCATCAGAGAAATCATAAGCCTTGAGGAGATTTGCGCTGGTTTCTTTCCAAAGAGTCAAGAGCTCTTCTCGCTGAGGATGGTCTTCTGCATAGTAGGTCGTGTCTGGCAGAATTGTGCTTGGAGCACTGGCCCATAGAACATTGATTCTGGCATCCATAAAGTCTGGCGATACACCAAAAGGAAGAAAGTTTGGTTTTCCTGCAAGCTCAAACTCTGCTAGTTTAGCTGTAAAATCTGCAAAAGTCTCCAATTCTTGGAATTCTTTAAGAAGAGGCAAAACAGGTGTAATACCGTCAGCTTCTCTCTTGTCAAAATCACGAACTAGGCGGTGGTATTTGACAAAGTTTGCCAAGATAGCATCCTCAGGCACCTCTTCACCTGCCAACCACTTGTCTGTTGTCGCAAGCATCAAGTCTTCAATTTCCTGGTCTAAATCAACAAAACCTCCAGTTTGAGACTTATCTGCTGGAATTTCAGCTGTCTTCTGCCATTCTCCATTGATTGCATCATAAAAATCATCTTGATAACGTGTCATCTTGTTCTCGCTTTCATTTGTACTTGTTTTTAGCTTAACAAAAATTACCTGGGAATGCAATTAAAAATGAACTTTCCTTTTCTATCATTTTTCAGTTATTATTTTAATTTTTTCAAAAATTAACTTGACTTAATTTTTTTTTTAATGTATATTAAGAGGCAGGAGGAATACAAGTTTATGATACGTATCGAAAACCTCAGTGTCTCCTACAAAGAAACGTTGGCACTTAAGGATATTTCACTAGCGCTCCACGGACCAACAATTACCGGTATTATTGGTCCAAACGGTGCTGGAAAATCAACATTATTAAAAGGGATGCTGGGAATTATCCCACATCAAGGTCAGGCATTTCTCGATGACAAGGAAGTTAAAAAATCCTTACACCGAATCGCCTATGTCGAACAAAAAATCAATATCGACTACAACTTTCCCATCAAGGTCAAGGAATGCGTCTCGCTAGGACTCTTTCCCTCTATCCCTCTCTTTCGAAGTTTAAAGGCTAAACATTGGAAGAAAGTGAAAGAAGCCCTTGAAATCGTCGGCCTAGCTGACTACGCTGAACGGCAAATCAGTCAACTGTCTGGAGGTCAATTCCAGCGGGTCTTGATTGCCAGATGTTTGGTGCAGGAAGCCGACTATATCCTCTTGGATGAACCCTTTGTTGGGATTGACTCTGTCAGTGAGGAAATCATCATGAATACGCTGAGAGATCTGAAAAAAGCTGGGAAGACGGTTCTCATCGTTCACCACGACCTCAGCAAGGTTCCCCACTACTTCGATCAAGTCTTGCTTGTCAATCGAGAAGTGATTTCCTTTGGTCCAACCAAAGAAACCTTTACCGAAGCCAATCTCAAAGAAGCTTACGGTAATCGACTCTTTTTCAATGGAGGTGACCTATGATTGCAGAATTTATCGATGGATTGCAAAAATTCCATTTCTTACAAAATGCCTTGATAACAGCCATTGTCATCGGGGTCGTAGCTGGAGCTGTAGGATGTTTCATCATTCTACGCGGGATGTCACTCATGGGAGATGCCATTTCACATGCTGTCTTGCCAGGTGTAGCCCTCTCCTTCATCTTAGGCCTTGACTTCTTTATCGGAGCCATTGTCTTTGGATTGCTAGCTGCTATCATCATTACCTACATCAAGGGGAACTCGATTATCAAAAGCGATACCGCCATCGGCATTACCTTTTCTTCTTTCTTAGCCCTCGGTATCATCTTGATTAGTGTCGCTAAAAGTTCAACTGACCTTTTCCATATCCTTTTTGGTAATATCCTAGCCGTCCAAGATACGGATATGTTTATTACTATGGGTGTTGGGGCAGTCATTCTCTTGTTAATCTGGATTTTCTTCAAGCAACTCTTGATAACTTCCTTTGATGAACTATTGGCTAAAGCCATGGGAATGCCTGTCAATTTCTATCACTACCTTCTCATGGTACTCCTGACTCTCGTGTCTGTGACAGCCATGCAAAGTGTCGGAACTATCCTGATTGTAGCCATGCTGATTACCCCAGCTGCAACTGCTTATCTATATGCTAATAGCCTGAAAAGTATGATTTTCCTTTCCTCAACCTTTGGAGCTACTGCTTCAGTTTTGGGACTCTTTATCGGTTATAGCTTTAACGTTGCGGCAGGTTCTAGTATCGTGCTTACAGCTGCTAGTTTCTTTCTCATTAGCTTCTTTATCGCTCCAAAACAACGATATTTGAAACTGAAAAATAAACATTTGTTAAAATAAGGGGTAAAGCCCCAATAAATTGGAGGATCTAATGAAAAAATTAGGTACATTGTTGGTTCTTTTTCTTTCCGTTATTGTTCTCGTAGCATGTGCTAGCGGAAAAAAAGATGCAGCTTCTGGTCAAAAACTAAAAGTTGTTGCTACAAACTCAATCATCGCTGATATTACTAAAAATATTGCTGGTGACAAGATTGATCTTCACAGTATCGTTCCTGTTGGCCAAGACCCACACGAATACGAACCACTTCCTGAAGATGTCAAGAAAACTTCTCAAGCTGATTTGATTTTCTACAACGGTATCAACCTTGAAACTGGTGGCAATGCTTGGTTTACAAAATTGGTAGAAAATGCTAAGAAAACTGAAAACAAAGACTACTTTGCAGTCAGCGAAGGCGTTGATGTTATCTACCTTGAAGGCCAAAACGAAAAAGGAAAAGAAGACCCACACGCTTGGCTCAATCTTGAAAATGGGATGATTTTTGCTAAAAACATCGCAAAACAATTGAGCGCTAAAGATCCTAGCAACAAGGAATTCTACGAAAAAAATCTCAAAGAATATACTGATAAGCTAGACAAACTTGACAAGGAAGCTAAAGAGAAATTTAACAACATCCCTGCTGATAAGAAATTGATCGTAACCAGTGAAGGATGCTTCAAATACTTCTCTAAAGCCTACGGTGTCCCAAGTGCCTATATCTGGGAAATCAATACTGAAGAAGAAGGAACTCCTGACCAAATCAAGACCTTGGTTGAAAAACTTCGCCAAACAAAAACTCCTTCCCTCTTTGTAGAATCAAGTGTGGATGACCGTCCAATGAAGACTGTTTCACAAGACACAAACATCCCAATCTACGCACAAATCTTTACTGACTCTATCGCAGAACAAGGTAAAGAAGGCGACAGCTACTACAACATGATGAAATACAACCTTGACAAGATTGCTGAAGGATTGGCAAAATAATACTCTTCGAAAATCTCTTCAAACCACGTCAACTTTATCTGCAACCTCAAAGCGGTGCTTTGAGCAACCTGCGGCTAGCTTCCTAGTTTGCTCTTTGATTTTCATTGAGTATAAGCCTCTGAAAAACGTCATTCTTTTCCGAATTGACGTTTTTTCTATACCCATATTTCCGGTCAAATCATTGGAAAATTCCGACTGTTTCAGCTAAAATGGAAGAAAAAAGATTGGAGTATCCTATGGTAACTTTTCTCGGAAATCCTGTTAGCTTTACAGGTAAACAACTACAAGTCGGCGACAAGGCACTTGATTTTTCTCTCACTACAACAGACCTTTCTAAAAAATCTCTAGCTGATTTTGATGGGAAGAAAAAAGTCTTGAGTGTCGTGCCTTCTATCGATACAGGCATCTGCTCAACTCAAACGCGTCGTTTTAATGAAGAACTGGCTGGACTGGATAATACGGTTGTCTTGACTGTTTCAATGGACCTCCCTTTTGCTCAAAAACGTTGGTGTGGTGCTGAAGGTATTGAAAATGCCATCATGCTCTCAGACTATTTCGACCATTCCTTTGGACGTGATTACGCCCTCTTAATCAATGAGTGGCACCTATTGGCACGCGCAGTCTTTGTTCTCGATACTGACAATACGATTCGCTACGTTGAATACGTGGACAATATCAACTCTGAACCAAACTTCGAAGCCGCAATTGCAGCCACTAAAGCCCTATAGAAAAAATCCTCTGTCCCAAAGAGTTCCCTACTCTTTGGGACAGAGGATTTTTGTTTACGAGTAAATATAAGTTCAATCAAATAAAAACAACTGCCTTATACTCTTCGAAAATCTCTTCAAACCACGTCAGCTTTATCTGCAACCTCAAAGCGGTGCTTTTAGCAACCTACGGCTAGCTTCCTAGTTTGCTCTTTGATTTTCATTGAGTATTACTCTATAGATTTCAAAGCTTCAAGCATATCAACCTTTCTCAGATGATGATTGACGAAGAAACCAAGCAGGGTCAAAATGATGCTTACTGCTGCCACTGGAATTACATAGACTTCCCAGCCTACCTGCGGATAAAAGAGAATAGTCGCAGGAGAAATCATTTGAATCAAAAATTGGTGTAAATAGAAACCAGATACCAAACCAAGTACGATTCCCACAAGGGACAGCACAATCGTCTCACGGTAAATGTAGAGAGTGACTTCATTATTATGAAAACCGAGAACCTTGATAGTGGAGAGTTCACGGATTCTCTCAGCTACGTTTATATTGGTTAGATTGTAGAGGATAACAATAGCCAACAGAACCGATACGATGACCAAGATGGTCATGGTCTGATTGAGTGAGCTGGCGACGGAGTCGAAGAGTCGAATGGCTGAAGCATTTTGGACAACGCTGGACACCGCAGATTGATTCATAAGTAAGCCGGCCTGTCTTTCGATACTAGTCGCACTGGTATCCCTTAACGAGACCAGATAAGTGTTGGATTGGGGTAGCTGTCCGTAAATTTGCTCATAGTCAGTCTGACTCATATAAATAAAATGACCAACGTAGTTCTCAGCAATGGCAGCGACCTTTAGCTTCTTACCTTCAATTTCTAGAGTCTGTCCAACCTTGACACCTGCCAGCTGGGCAAGTTTATCTGTGATGACAACTCCATCTTTTAATGTCAACTCTTGCTGATGATGTTGCAGATGGATAAATGGAGTCAAATCCTCCTTCTCTGTCATCATAAGGGTAATAGTTTGAAGACCAGCCTTACCTATGAAATCCTTGTCTAGCGTTTTAGAATAGATTTTCTGGTAGGCTTTGATGTCCTGCCCTTTCAACACTTCTTCTAGATTTACCTTATCCTGATTGGTCGAACTAGGATTTTCAGAAACAATCATCTGATACTGTTGGATTTGTTGAAACTGTCTAGACGGAACTCCTGCTACAGAGGATTGGATTCCCAAACCTGCAAAGAGCAGGGCTACAGAACCTACCACACCAAAGATCGTCATCAACATCCGCTGCTTATAACGGAAGATATTTCGGGCTGTTACCTTATGAGTAAAACTGAGACGGCGCCAGATAAAACCGATGCGCTCCAGTAAGATTTTAGCTCCTTTAACAGGAGGTTTAGGTAGTAAAAGCTGGGCCGCTTCATCATGAAGTTCCCTACGAGCTACCAAGTAGGCTGGTAACACACTCGCCAACCAACTCAAGACAAGAGCCAGTAAGCTATAGGTCCAATAGAACTGAATCTGGGTTTCTCCCACCACCATGCCTTTTGTAATGACACTTGAAATCACACCGGCTAGTAAATAATGTCCAAGTATGCTACCTAGAGCCGTTCCGACAGTCCCAGCTACTAGACCGTAGAGGAGAAACTTTGCAATAATATCCTTGCTACGATAACCCAAGGCCTTAAAAATACCTGCATTTGTTCTCTCTTCATCCACAAAGCGAGTCATGGTTGTAAAGGTCACCATAGCTGCTACGGCATAAAGCACTACAGGAAAGATATTGCCCACTGCCCGAATACTGGCTGAAGCATTGCTGTACATGAGGTAGCCCTGACCGCCAGGCATGGTCTGACGATTATAGACTTGATACTTGGGCTCAGCCAAATCATCCAATACTTGCTGATGTTTTTCTAATTTTTCCTTTTCTTGAGCTAGATTCTGTTCAGCCTGCTTTAGTTTGTCCTCTTCCTTGCCCAATTCCTGCTTAGCTTGGGTAAGTTGAGAACTAGCTTGCTCTCTCTGGGCTTGAGGAAGCAAGGCTAGTTGACTTTCCTGAGCCTGTAAACGAGCTTGAGCAACTGCTAAACGACGCTTGCCTTCCTGCAAATTAGTCTCAGCCTTATCAAGGGTTTCTTTGCCTTTGTCTAGAGACTCTTGTCCTTCTTTTCTCAAGAGTTGTAGACGTGCCTTGCCATTATCAGATAGAACTTGTTCAAGTTCTTCCTGATGTTGCTTGGATTTCTCTTCATAAGCTGCTGAAAAAGCATTTAATCCTGACAAATCTTGATATTTCAAACGAGCTATATTGTAGACTTTCTGATCAAACTGACTAGGTAAAATCACTCCATAGGCTGTCAGAGTCCCACTTCCACTTCCTGCGTAGCCCATATCTCGCTGGGAGAGGATTTCAGCCGAATCCACAAAACCAGTAATGGTATAAGTATGGTCTTTTAAAGAGGAATGACCCTCCTCTTTTTCTTTAAAACTAATCTCCTGTCCCATGCTGTATTGGCCTTGCAAATGAGTGGCCAAAGCGATTTCCTTGTCTGACTGAGGAAGTCGTCCCTCTCTTATCTGAAAGGTTGAAATTCGCTCTGGTTTGGAATACAGCCGAATAGCATCCTGGCCATTATCCATAGTCTCATCTGTCAAATAGCCAAACTCAACCTCTGCGCCCTCCGTCTGTTCTAGTTCTTCTTGATCTGCTTGATCCAAACCATAGTTAGACATGACTGCCAAATCCAAGGTTTGAGCAGTTGTTAAATAAGCATTAGCTGTCGCCTCCATGTTGGGGCTAGTCACTTTGAGGCCTACTAAGGCTAGAGACCCTAACATCATCAAGGTTAAGATGGATAAAAAACGTCCCTTGGAGCCTGTGAAGGACTGAATTAAGTCCTTCCAATAGGTTTTTCGCTTGATCATGCTAGTACTCCAAACTGTCGATATCCTGAGGATACTGGTTCCTCACCACATCCTTGACACTGGCATCGTGCATATGAATCACGCGATCAGCAATGGGCGCCAAAGCTCCATTGTGAGTCACGATGATTACCGTCGCTCCCTTTTGACGAGACATATCTTGCAGAATTTTCAAAACCTGCTTGCCCGTCTGATAATCCAAGGCGCCTGTCGGTTCGTCACAAAGGAGAATTTTAGGATTTTTAGCTACCGCGCGTGCAATGGAGACTCGCTGTTGCTCCCCTCCAGAAAGCTGGGCTGGAAAGTTATTGAGACGATGAGCCAGACCGACATCTGTCAAGACCTGGTCAGGATTCAAGGCATCTGTCACGATTTCTGAAGCCAACTCCACATTTTCCTTAGCGGTTAGATTGGAAACTAGATTATAAAACTGAAAAACAAAACCGACATCATTTCTACGATAATTGGTCCTCTGGTGGGAACTATAGTCTGCAATATTGGCACCATCAATCCAGATTTCCCCTTCATCATTGGTATCCATTCCCCCAAGAAGGTTAAGAACCGTTGACTTGCCTGCACCAGATGCACCAAGGATAATCACCAGCTCCCCTTTTTCAATCTCAAAATTCACATCACGATTGGCCACAATCTCCGTATCCCCAACTTGATATCGCTTGTAACAATGTTTCATCTCAATATAAGCCATCAAACCCACCCTCTCTTAAACAAATTACTTCCTATTACCATTATAACGCTTTTTCAACTAGTTGGAAACTGCTTACATTCTCAAATCTTTATCAAAAGGCAGTCTCAAACTACTGCCTTCTATCACCTTCTTAAAAATAAAATTGAACAAGATCACCTTCTGCTGTCGCCACTGAAATACAATCTTTCCCCATGCATTTCACTTCTGCTTTTTCTTGATTCATTTCAATCACACTCTTCTCAATGCCTGGATAAGTGACTCGCAAATCTCCCCCACTTCTTGATAAAATGGTCAACTGTAAGAGTTTTTTATCCGCCCAACTCATGCTAACTTCAAAATGTCCACGTGCCATTAAGCCTGAAACGGAACCTCTTGACCAAGTATCGGGTAGGGCAGCTAGAGGAACTAGATAAGCTGTATGAGACTGGAGTAACATTTCTGCCATGCCACTGCTAGCACCAAAATTACCATCTATCTGAAAAGGAGGGTGGCTACACCAAAGATTGGGCAAAGTGGATGTCTTTAACTGCTCTGCTAATAATTTATGGGCTCGATTGCCATCTCCTAGACGCGCCCAAAGATTGATCTTATTAGCCTTGGACCAGCCTGTGCCACCATCTCCACGATCATTGAGGCTAGCACGCGCCGCAACAAGATAGTCTTGTCCCTTATAGCTAAAGAGAGTTCCAGGATAGAGTCCCACCAGATGGGAAGCGTGCCGATGCTGGGCCTCCACTTTCTCATTTTGAAAATACTGCTCTTCCTCCTCATACCACTCCCTGATTCGACCAGATTGAGTGATTTGAAGAGGATTTAGTAAATCAAATTTTTCCTTGACTTCAGTCAACAAGTCCTCATCCAGCCCCAATTCCTGAGCAGCCTGAATAAAATCATGAAATAACTGCCAAATCAGAGATTGGTCATAGGTATTGCCAATCGAAATCGGACCATGTTCTGGGGAATAAGACGGAGAGGACACCCAACGTTGCGTCTGCTGATCCTCATGTAAAAAATCATTCCAAAAACGAACCGTTTCCCTCAACATGGGATAAATTTTCTCCCTGAGATAGTCTTGGTCCCTATAAAATAAATAGGCTTCATAAACCGTTTGCATCATCCACGCATTGGCAGCTGGTGACCAACCCCAATAGTAATCCCAACCAGGTGCCGTCCAGCCAAAAGGAGTCGCTTGAGTATGAACCAACCAACCATTCTCCTCACCTTTCTGAGAGACGATTCCTGCATACCTTGCAGCCGCTAGACGACCATAGACTCGCAAATCATCGATATAGTTGATAACTGGAAAAGCCGTCTCTAGGAGATTGGTAACATAGGCTGGCCAATAATTCATCTGCAGGTTGATATTCAGGTGATAGTCCGAATTCCACGGAGGATTATCGATCCCATTCCAGACTCCCTGTAGGTTAGCTGGTAGAGCATCTGGGCAGTCTCTAGAAGAACTAATCAATAAATACCGTCCATACTGGAAGAACAACTCCTCCAAAGCCTGCCCCTCTTGTGGCTTATAATTTTTTAGCAAATCATCCGTAGGGGATGATTCAAAATCAGCTCCCAAATCCAATTGAACACGCTGGAATAAAGCTTGGTAGTCCTCAATATGCCTTGATTTCAATCGGGTATAGCCCTTTTCTTTAGCTATCTCCACCAAGTCTTTTACCTGTTGCTCTAAATCTATTTTCTTGCGATAATTACTAGCAGGATTTTGGGAAAAATCCGTCTTAGCGGCCAAGAAGAGATTGGCATAATTGGCTCCTGATATCTGAACCTTATCTGACCAAACTCTAATATCCCCATCTGTTTCCCAAGCTAGACAACTAGCAAACTGCAGGGCATTGTCCTTAACTCTTCCCTTCATCAAGATATAAAAACCAGTAATATCCAACTTGCATTCCTTGTAATCAGATTTTTCCTGCTCATACTTTCCATCAGAAGCCAAATCATTTGTCAAGGTCAGTTCTATAGTAAAATCTAGAGTTTCCGCCCCTTCCTTAGTAAAATGCTGAACCAAGAGATCATCTGGAAAACTCGCAAAGGCTTCTCGTTTAAACATAGTCCCTTTATGTACATAAGAAGTCGTCGCAAGTGCCTTACTGATATTCAGCTGTCTCTGGTAATCCGTCACCTGAGACAAAGTCTTACCTTGCCGGCTGAACTCAATGAAAATATCTCCAAAGGACAGATAGGTCCCATATTGACTCGTTTGGGGCCCAACTAGGTGCTGCTCAGCCAGTTCCTTAGCAGTATTGTAATCTCTCTTTTCCAAAGCCTGCCGAATCTCAGCTAAAAAACCATACTGATCCTGAAGATTTCCACCCTGATAATCTGAACTATCAGGAAGTGGACCACCAGACCAAAGACTTTTTTCATTGAATTGAATCCGCTCAGCACCTATAAACCCAAATACTTTAGCACCTAAAGAACCATTGCCAATCGGTAAAGCCTCTTCTTCCCACCCCTTGTAAGTGGTTGAAGCTGGTTGCTTGTAGGTCAGCACATAATCTTGTTTTTTATTCCTTATCATACTACCATACTAACATAAAAAGCCTAGAAATCAATTCTAGACTTACAATTTTTTATTTTCCAAGGTAGTATTCAGAAACTACGTTCAATTTTTCGTCAAATTCAAATACCAATGGTGGGAAGTTAGGGATTTCCACGTCCATGATTTCGTCATCTGACAAACCTTTGATGTGTTTTACAAGGGCACGGATTGAGTTACCGTGAGCTCCTACGAATACGTTTTTACCATCTTTAAGAGCTGGAGCGATTTTATCTTCCCAGAATGGAAGGGCACGTTCCAAAGTCACTTTCAAGTTTTCAGCATCTGGAATAACTGAATCGTCAAGTGAAGCGTAACGACGATCCGTGTGAGCTGAATGCTCATCATCACGATCCATGTTTGGAGGCAATACATCGTATGAACGACGCCAGATGTGAACTTGCTCATCACCAAATTGTTCAGCAGCTTCAGCTTTGTTTTTACCAGTCAAACCACCGTAGTGACGTTCGTTCAAACGCCATGATTTTTCAACTGGAACCCACAATTGGTCAGAAGCTTCAAGAGCCAAGTTAGTTGTTTTGATCGCACGTTTCAATACTGAAGTGTAAGCTTGGTCAAATTCGATACCAGCTTCTTTGATCAATTTACCAGCGTCAATCGCTTGTTGTGTACCTTTTTCAGACAAATCAACATCAGCCCAACCAGTGAAAAGGTTAGCTTTGTTCCATTCAGACTCACCGTGGCGAGCAAAAACCAATTTTACCATTAGATGGATTCTCCTTTAAATTTTCCGAGGTTTCCCCTCGTTTATCTATTCTATTTTACACAATTTTTCACAAAAAAGCTAGTCAAAACCAAAAAGGAAAGGACTGTTTGGCAATCCTTTTCCTTATTTTTTATCCTTCAACTTTGAATTTTTTGAGACTTCCTAAAAATAGTGAACCACCGATAATTGCTAGGATTCCTCCTACCCAACCAAGGGCTGGAATCAAGCCAACTGCTCCACCTACGATTAATAGAACAGAAGGAGCCGAACCAACGCGACTTTCTCCCTTATAGTATACAATCGCAACAATTCCTAAAACTAAAATAGCAATTTTTAAAATAGTTGGAAGTAAAACTCCTGCAACTCCTGCAACTGTTGTAGATGCAGTTAATTCAGGACTCTGGGTAGCTGTTGCTGTAGCAGCTGTACTCACAACTGCTGCTAGTAAAAGAAACGGAGCAATAAGCAAGTAGAGTCCACCTACTAAACCAACAATACCACTATAAAGTGCTAAAGCTTTTGATTTCATAACAAATCTCCTTTTTTATTTTTTCAAGTAAGATTGTATCATATTTACT
>NZ_RJOG01000003.1:0-92418 GCF_003942965.1 Streptococcus mitis
CAACAAATACTAAGTATGATAGAGATAATGGATCTGATATAATTTGGAATAAATACCCGGTAAATACAGAAGAAAAAATTAATATTTCGAATGTGACAACTAATGGAACATGGGGTGTTACAGTATCAGATGATAAATCACAAGCTACGTTGACTAAATCTGGACGTGAAGTAAAAGAATGGGAACCTTCGGATGAAACAACAACGGATACTGTTACAGTTGCTAAAAAAGAAATCATCACACCAATCCGTGCTTACAAAGTAATGGGTGAAGAAAAACCAGTTGTAACTCATTACTACAACTTAAAAATCACAAAAGAAGAAGCGGGAGAAGTAACAGCTACTAAACAAGGTAGCGTCGTTATCAAGTACGTCACAACTGATGGAAAACAATTAAAATCAGAAACTGATAAAGATAATGTAACGCTTGAAACTAAAACTATCGTAAGTTTATATTCAGGTGAAACAAAAGTTAATGAACGTACTGATGTTAAAACGGTAGAACAAAACTACGATACAACTCCAAAACAATACCCAACATTAGTAGATGCCGATACTGGATTTACATACGAGTATGTAGGTCTAAAACAAGGTTCGCCAGCTGCAAGTGGTAAAGTAGTAGAGGGAACAACAGAAGTTGTCTACGAATACCGTCTAGTAAGTGAAGAAGAGAAAACTCCGTCTAAATCAGTTGCGACTAAGACAGGTTCTGTTGATGTGAAACACGTTGTGATCAACGAAGATGGAACGTTAAAAACCTTAAAAGAAACAGAAGTAGTGAAAAACAATGTTCCTTTAGAGTATGAAGATACATATGTAACTTACTCGAAAGGTGTAAAAGTATCAGAGCGTAAAGAAACACGTGCAGCTACAAAAGAAACATATGACATTACAGATAAACAATACCCAACGCTAAAAGATGAAGCCACAGGTTTAGTTTATAAATATGTAGGACAGACATCTGACTCAGCTCCAGCGACAGGGGACGTAACTGAAGGTGAGCAACACGTTATCTACAGCTATACTCTAGATAAACAAGAGGAAACAACACCAACAGTAACTGAAACGAAAGGTTCAGTGGTTGTTAAGTACGTTGATGTTAACGGAAATGAAATTAAAGATGCTGAAAATGTAGTAACAGATGCAGTCGTGAAAACAACGAAAACATACGCTACTAAGTCAGGAGAGGTTGTACTATCAACTCGTGATGAAGTAACAGAACATGATGTAAACTACAATGCCGCTGAAAAGAAAGTTGATACAATCACTAAAGATGGTAAGAAATATGTCTTCCGTGGTGTATATGCAGTTTCGGACAAATTCAACAATACAATTGAAGAAACAGGTAAGGTGAAAGAAGGAACTACAACGGTTGTTTATCAATACGATTATGTTATTCCAGTAGATCCAACTAAGCCTAACGAAGGTGACAATAATCCTCCGAAACCAGAGGACAAGATTCCTAATGACCCACAAAACCGTTCATACAAAGATTTAGGTCTATTAAACGAAGTGAAACGTGATATCACTTATGTTTACGAAAATGGACCAAAAGTAGGACAAGAAGCTAGTGCGCCTGTTAACCAAACAGCTCGTTTCACAAGAACTGCAGAAATTAACAGCAGAACTGGTGAAGTGATCTATACTACAGATTGGACTCCAGAACAAAAACTTGCTGAAGTAGTATCTCCGAAAATCGATAAATATGCAGTTGATAAAGAAAAAGTCGCAGAATTACCTGTAACACATGAATCTGAAGACAGTAGTGAAGTTGTTAAATACCGTGAAAATCCTGAAATTATCGAACATGATGCAGCGAAAGACAAAAAAGGTTCTGTAGTTGTTAAGTATGTAGATGCTCAAGGAACTGAAATCAGTGAAGCAGTAATTGTGAAAGATAATGTAGTAGTAGAAAAAGCTACGACAAAAGTCTATGCAGATCGTGAAGAAACTACTTATACAGCTACAAATGAAGAATACAGCACTGTAGCGAGTCGTAAAGACGTTATCGAAGCTAATGGTAAGAAATACAGCTTCCGTGGAGTATACGAAGTTTCTGATAAGTACAACAACGTATTAGAAGAAACTGGTAAGGTAAAAGAAGGAACTACGACAGTAGTATACCAATACGATTACGTTATTCCAGTAGATCCAACGAAACCTAACGAGGGAGAACAAAATCCTCCAAAACCAGAGGATAAAATTCCTAATGATCCAAAAGGTCGCACGTATAAAGATTTAGGTTTACTAACAGAAGTGAAACGTGATATCACTTATGTTTATGAAAATGGACCAAAAGCAGGACAAGAAGCAAGTGCACCAGTGAACCAAAGTGCTCGTTTCACAAGAACTGCCGAAATCAACAGTAGAACTGGTGAAGTGACGTATACAACTGATTGGACTCCAGAACAAAAACTTGTTGAAGTAGTGTCACCAGAAATCAAAGATTACACTGTGGATAAAGCTAAGGTAGATGAATTAACTGTAACACATGAATCAAAAGATTCAGCGGTTGTTGTTAAGTACTCTCAAAATAAACCAAACAGTGTACGTGATTACGCAAAAGACAAAAAAGGAACAGTTGTTGTTAAATTCGTAGATATTAATGAAAACTTCCTTGCAGATGACGTAGTCACTAAGAACAATGTAATTGTAGCTGAAGCGACAACTACAACTACTGGTGATAAAGAAGAAACGACTTACAAAGCTACAGGAGAAGAGTACGCTGTGACAGCTCCTGAAACTATTACAGTAGATGGAGTGACATATAGATTGAAACGTGTTCTTCCAGCAGGTGATAAGTTTAAAAATACTGTGGAAGAAAAAGGATTGGTTAAAGAAGGTGTTACTACTATTGTTTACCAATATGTAATGCAAATTGATGCTCCAAAAGTTGAAGTGCCAGAATTTGAAGGTGGAGTAGTTCCGTTAGATCCGCCAACTGTGGAAATTCCAGAGCTGAAGATTCCTGAAGAACCAAAACCACAGCCAAGTCCAACTCCGGATCCAGCTCCTGCACCTACACCTACACCTACACCACAACCAGCTCCAACACCTCAACGAAACGAGACTCCAAAACCACCTGTACCTGTGGCGGAAGATTCGGGAACATCGGCAGTTCCGAACAAACCAGTACCTTCAAATTACAATCCAGATGGAGACACTTATCCAGCTCCACCAACTGAGGTAACTCAATTGCCAAATACTGGTACGGAATCGAACGCAGCCTTGGCAGCATTCGGATTTGTTGGAATTTTGACTGGTCTAAGTATCGTTCTTCGTAAGAAGGATAATGAGTAAGATTTGCTTAAGGTATTTACAAATTCCTTAGCACTTATTGCCAAAAAGGGTTAGTAGAGTACTATTTGTCACCTAGGTAAGAAATATTACCCGAACATAAAATAGAGAGTCATATCTTTAGTGACTCTCTATTTTATTATGTAATTATTAGTCCATCTCGTTCCGTCGGGTGTAGTTCACTTTCTGATTAGTGTGTTATTTAGAAGTTTGTTTTATTTCATCATCTCTAGTCATTCAAATGAAAATACTTACTCTAGCTCTTCCCAATGGTATTTTTTGGTGCTTTCCTTTATAATGGGTGTATGGATAAGAAAAAATTATTATTGATTGATGGGTCTTCTGTTGCTTTTCGGGCGTTTTTTGCGCTCTATCAGCAGTTGGACCGTTTTAAGAATGCGGCTGGTTTGCATACCAATGCGATTTATGGCTTCCAGTTGATGTTGAGTCATTTATTGGAGCGGGTGGAGCCGAGTCATATTTTGGTGGCTTTTGATGCGGGAAAGACGACCTTCCGGACAGAGATGTATGCGGACTATAAGGGTGGTCGGGCTAAGACTCCTGATGAGTTTCGTGAGCAATTTCCCTTCATTCGTGAGTTGCTGGATCATATGGGGATTCGTCACTATGAGTTGGCTCAGTATGAGGCGGATGACATCATTGGGACGCTGGATAAACTAGCAGAGCAGGATGGTTTTGATATTACCATTGTCAGTGGGGACAAGGACTTGATTCAGCTGACGGATGAGCATACGGTGGTTGAGATTTCTAAGAAAGGTGTGGCTGAGTTTGAGGCCTTTACGCCAGAATATCTTATGGAAAAGATGGGCATTACACCGACGCAGTTTATCGATCTCAAGGCGCTCATGGGTGATAAGTCGGATAATATCCCTGGAGTAACCAAAATCGGTGAAAAGACGGGTATCAAGCTCTTGCTGGAGCATGGTTCGCTTGAGGGGATCTATGAAAATATCGATGGGATGAAGGCTTCTAAGATGAAGGAAAATCTCATCAATGATAAGGAACAGGCCTTTTTGTCTAAAACACTGGCGACCATTGATACCAAGGCGCCGATTGAGATTGGTTTGGAGGATTTGGTCTATAGTGGTCCAAATGTGGAAAATCTTGGGAAATTCTACGATGAGATGGGCTTCAAACAGCTCAAGCAGGCTTTAAATGTGTCGTCAGCTGATGTGGCTGAGAGCTTGGACTTTACTATTGTTGACCAAATCAGTCAAGATATGCTGAGTGAAGAGTCTATTTTCCATTTTGAGCTTTTTGGTGAGAATTACCATACGGATGATTTGGTTGGTTTTGCCTGGTCTTGTAGAGATAAGCTCTATGCTACAGACAAGCTTGAGCTGTTGCAAGAGCCGATTTTCAAGGACTTCTTAGAAAAAACACCTTTGAGAGTTTATGACTTTAAGAAGGCTAAAGTTCTCTTGAATCGTTTTGGTGTGGATTTGCAGGCGCCTGCTTTTGATAGCCGTTTGGCTAAATACCTCCTTTCGACTGTGGAGGACAATGAAATTGCGACTATTGCTAGTCTTTATGGTCAGACTTATTTGGTTGATGATGAGACTTTCTATGGTAAGGGAGTCAAGAAGGCCATTCCTGAACGCGAGAAATTCTTAGAACATTTGGCACGTAAGCTTGCCGTTTTGGTCGAAACAGAACCTATTTTGCTTGAAAAACTCAGCGAAAATGAGCAATCAGAGCTTCTTTATGATATGGAGCAACCTCTGGCTTTTGTCCTTGCCAAGATGGAAATTGCTGGGATTACGGTCAAGAAAGAGGCCTTGCTTGAGATGCAGGCTGAAAATGAGCTTGTCATTGAAAAACTCACTCAGGAGATTTACGAACTGGCTGGTGAGGAGTTTAATATCAACTCGCCTAAGCAGTTGGGCGTGCTTCTCTTTGAAAAATTGGGACTTCCTCTAGAGTACACTAAGAAAACCAAGACTGGATACTCGACAGCGGTGGATGTCTTGGAGCGCCTTGCTCCTATTGCTCCGATTGTTAAGAAAATTCTTGACTATCGTCAGATTGCCAAGATTCAATCCACTTATGTAATTGGCTTGCAGGACTGGATTTTGGCTGATGGCAAGATTCATACTCGCTATGTTCAGGATTTGACCCAGACTGGGCGTTTGTCTAGTGTGGATCCAAACTTGCAAAACATTCCTGTGCGTTTGGAGCAGGGCCGTCTCATTCGTAAGGCTTTTGTGCCTGAGTGGGAGGATAGTGTCCTTCTCAGCTCGGACTATTCACAGATTGAATTGCGCGTTTTGGCACATATCTCTAAGGATGAGCACTTGATTAATGCCTTCCAAGAGGGGGCGGATATCCATACCTCAACAGCCATGCGGGTCTTTGGCATTGAGCGTCCTGAGGATGTGACTGCAAACGACCGTCGCAATGCCAAGGCCGTTAACTTTGGAGTGGTTTACGGGATTTCAGACTTTGGCTTGTCTAATAATCTGGGCATTAGCCGTAAGGAAGCCAAAGCCTATATTGATACCTACTTTGAACGCTTCCCAGGTATTAAAAACTACATGGATGAAGTGGTGCGTGAGGCGCGTGATAAGGGCTATGTAAAGACACTTTTCAAGCGTCGTCGTGAGTTACCAGATATCAATTCGCGTAACTTCAATATTCGTGGTTTTGCAGAGCGGACAGCTATCAACTCTCCTATCCAGGGGTCGGCGGCAGATATTCTCAAGATTGCTATGATTCAGCTGGATAAAGCCTTGGTTGCAGGTGGTTATCAGACTAAGATGCTTCTGCAAGTGCACGATGAAATCGTCCTTGAAGTTCCTAAATCTGAATTGGCAGAGATGAAAAAATTGGTCAAACAAACCATGGAAGAAGCCATTCAACTCAGTGTTCCCCTCATCGCGGATGAAAATGAAGGGGCAACCTGGTACGAGGCTAAATAAAAAGGGGGCTAGTCCTCCTTTTTTGTAGTAGAATTATGCAAGCCTTTTCAAATTGTGCTATACTGATGAAAAAGGAGGATTTCTATGAGTCAAGAATTTATCAATCCAAGTGATGGCGTGATTCGTCAGTATCTCGCAACGAGTAAAACTCTTGCTGTGGTGGGTCTGTCTGACCGTGAGGAAACAACTAGCAATCGAGTGACCAGGGAAATGCAGGCTTGGGGTTATAAAATCATCCCAGTCAATCCCAAGGTAGCAGGTGGTGAAATATTGGGTGAAAAGGCTTATGCTAGCCTAGCAGAGATTCCTTTTCCTGTAGATATTGTTAATGTTTACCGTCGCAGTGAGTTTTTGCCAGATGTGGCGCGTGATTTTCTCAAGGCTGATGCTAAGATTTTTTGGGCACAGCTAGGACTTGAAAGTCTAGAGGCGGAAGAAATCTTGCGTGCTGGTGGATGCGATGACATCGTGATGAATCGCTGCATTAAGAGAGAACATACACGCTTGATTGAGGAAGCATAAGAAAAAGGTAGCTGGTGGGCTACCTTTTGTGTTATACTCAATGAAAATCAAAGAGCAAACTAGGAAACTAGCCGCAGGTTGCTCAAAAGACTGTTTTTGAGGTTGCAGATAGAACTGATGAAGTCAGTCACATATATACGGCAAGGCGACGTTGACGTGGTTTGAAGAGATTTTCGAAGAGTATTAGAAAATGCCGATAAGGGTCTGCATACCAAGACTAGTGAGGATGATGGCAATCCAGCAGATGGCTCCGAGAACAATGGATTTTCCACTGGATTTGACCATAGCTAGCAGATTGGTTTTGAGTCCGATAGCACTCATGGCCATGATGATGAGAAATTTGGAGAGTTGTTTGAGTGGGGTAAAGAAACTACTGGACACACCAAGAGAGGTCAGGAGGGTGGTTAGGAGAGATGCAAGGATAAAGTAAAGGATAAAAAGTGGGAAGACTTTTTTCAGTTGCAGGCCTTGCTTATTTTTTTGCTCGCGACTTTGCCAGTAGGAGAGAAAGAGAGTGATGGGGATGATAGCCAGAGTACGTGTGAGTTTGACAATAGTTGCGGATTCGAGGGTATTGGTCTGGTAAAGACTGTCCCAGGCGCTAGCTGTGGCGGTTACAGAGGAAGTATCATTGACCGCAGTTCCTGCAAAGAGGGCGAAGCCGTCATTGGATAGATGAAGCCAGGTTCCCAGGGTTGGAAAGATAAGTGCCGCTAAGACATTGAAGAAAAAGATAACGGAGATGGCTTGGGCTACTTCCTTTTCCTTGGCATGGATAACGGGCGCTGTCGCTGCAATGGCAGAACCACCACAGATTGAAGAACCTACTCCAACCAAGGTAGCCAGTTTTGTATCCAGTGCAAAGAAGCGCTGGAAGAAATAGGCAATAATCAGAGCTATTGAGATGGTGGACAGGATGACAGGGAGTGAAGATTGTCCGACTGCGAAGACTTGCGAGATATTGAGACCAAAACCAAGCAAGACAACGGCATATTGGAGCAATTTTTTAGAACTAAAGGTCAATCCAGCATCCAGTTGTTTATAAGACGAGAGAAAGGGATGTAGGAGCATGCCTATGAAAATCGCAAATACAGGCGCGCCAATCACAGGGAAGAATCCTCCTAAGTACCAAGATACGATAGAAATGAGAAGGCAGGCAAAGATGCCTGCTCCATTTTTTGATAGAAATGACATAAAAACCTCCAAATAGAATCTGTTACTATTATAGACCTATAAACAGGAAAAGTAAAATAGAAAGTGGAAAGTTATTCTATCATGTATTTTTGCGGTCGGGGGGCTTTTATAGTATAATAGAGATACGTTTTGAAAGTAGGAGGTATCTATGGACTTAACTAAGCGCTTTAATAAACAGTTAGATAAGATTCAAGTTTCGTTGATTCGTCAGTTTGACCAGGCTATTTCGGAGATTCCTGGGGTCTTGCGTTTGACCTTGGGGGAACCTGATTTTACAACGCCAGATCATATCAAGGAGGCGGCCAAGCGAGCGATTGATCAGAACCAATCCTACTATACAGGGATGAGTGGTCTGCTGACTCTACGTAAGGCGGCCAGTGACTTTGTTAAGGAAAAGTACCAACTGGAATATGCTCCTGAAAATGAAATCTTGGTTACAATTGGGGCGACAGAGGCTTTATCTGCTACTTTGACAGCTATTTTGGAAGAGGGAGACAAGGTGCTCTTGCCAGCTCCTGCTTATCCGGGTTATGAACCGATTGTCAATCTAGTTGGGGCAGAGATTGTCGAGATTGACACAACTGAAAATGGTTTTGTCTTGACTCCTGAGATGTTGGAGAAGGCCATTTTGGAGCAAGGTGATAATCTCAAGGCGGTTATTCTCAACTATCCAGCTAATCCGACAGGAATTACCTATAGTCGGGAGCAGTTGGAAGCCTTGGCAGCTGTTTTACGCAAGTACGAAATTTTCGTTGTCTGTGATGAGGTTTACTCAGAATTGACCTACACAGGGGAAGCCCATGTATCTCTAGGAACTATGTTGAGAGACCAGGCTATTATTATCAATGGTTTGTCTAAATCGCATGCCATGACAGGTTGGCGTTTGGGACTGATTTTCGCTCCTGCAGCCTTTACATCTCAGTTGATTAAGAGTCACCAGTACTTGGTTACTGCCGCAAATACTATGGCTCAACATGCTGCGGTAGAAGCCTTGACGGCTGGTAAAAACGATGCGGAACCGATGAAGAAGGAATACATCCAGCGTCGGGATTATATTATCGAGAAAATGACTGCTCTTGGTTTTGAGATTATCAAACCAGACGGTGCCTTCTATATCTTTGCTAAGATTCCAGCGGGCTACAATCAAGACTCCTTTGCCTTTCTCAAGGATTTTGCTCAGAAGAAGTCCGTTGCCTTTATCCCTGGTGCTGCCTTTGGGCGTTACGGAGAAGGTTATGTTCGTCTGTCTTATGCAGCCAGCATGGAGACTATCAAAGAAGCCATGAAACGGCTTGAGGAGTATATGAGAGAAGCATGATTCAGTCTATCACGAGTCAAGGCTTGGTGCTCTACAATCGCAATTTTCGTGAGGATGATAAGCTAGTCAAGATTTTTACAGAGCAGGCTGGTAAGCGGATGTTTTTCGTCAAACATGCTGGTCAGTCCAAACTGGCTCCTGTTATTCAGCCCTTAGTGCTGGCACGATTTCTCTTGCGAATCAATGATGATGGGCTTAGCTACATTGAGGATTACCATGAGGTGATGACTTTTCCCAAGATTAATAGCGATCTCTTTGTCATGGCTTATGCGACCTACGTTGCAGCTCTTGCCGATGCTAGTTTGCAGGACAATCAGCAGGATGCTCCCTTGTTTGCTTTTTTGCAGAAGACTTTGGAGTTGATGGAAGCTGGCTTGGATTATCAGGTTTTGACTAATATTTTTGAAATTCAAATCTTGACTCGATTTGGGATCAGCCTCAATTTTAATGAGTGTGTCTTTTGCCATCGGGTCGGTCAGGCTTTTGACTTTTCTTTCAAATATGGAGCCTGCCTCTGTCCAGATCATTATCATGAGGATGAGAGACGTTGCCATCTCAATCCCAATATCCCTTATCTGCTCAATCAATTTCAAGCCATTGATTTTGAGACTTTGGAGACCATTTCGCTCAAGCCTGAAATCAAGCAAGAGCTACGCCAATTTATGGATCAACTCTACGAAGAGTACGTTGGGATTCACCTAAAATCAAAGAAATTTATTGATTCCCTAGCAGACTGGGGACAATTATTAAAAGAGGAAAAGAAATGAAAAAAATCGCAGTAGATGCCATGGGGGGCGATTACGCACCCCAAGCCATCGTTGAGGGTGTCAATCAAGCCCTAGCTGACTTTTCAGATATCGAGGTTCAACTCTACGGAGATGAAGCTAAAATCAAGCAATATCTAACAGCGACAGAGCGCGTCAGCATTATCCATACGGATGAGAAGATTGATTCAGACGATGAACCTACAAGAGCTATTCGGAAGAAGAAAAATGCCAGTATGGTATTGGCGGCTAAGGCTGTCAAAGATGGAGAGGCAGATGCTGTCCTATCGGCTGGGAATACAGGTGCTTTGTTGGCAGCAGGATTTTTCATCGTGGGTCGTATCAAGAACATCGACCGTCCTGGGCTTATGTCGACCTTGCCAACTGTAGATGGAAAAGGTTTTGACATGCTCGACCTCGGTGCCAATGCGGAAAATACAGCCCAGCACCTCCATCAATACGCTGTTCTAGGATCCTTTTATGCTAAAAATGTCCGTGGAATTGCGCAACCACGCGTTGGCTTGCTCAATAACGGAACAGAGAGTAGCAAGGGCGATCCGCTTCGTAAGGAAACTTACGAATTACTGGCGGCTGATGAAAGTTTGAACTTTATCGGAAATGTTGAAGCACGTGATTTGATGAATGGCGTTGCGGATGTTGTTGTGGCAGATGGTTTCACGGGAAACGCTGTGCTCAAATCCATTGAAGGGACAGCCATGGGAATCATGGGTTTGCTCAAGACAGCTATTACAGGTGGTGGTCTTCGAGCGAAACTAGGCGCCCTCCTTCTCAAGGATAGCCTCAGAGGTTTGAAAAAACAGCTCAACTATTCAGATGTTGGTGGAGCGGTCTTGTTTGGTGTCAAGGCACCGGTTGTCAAGACTCATGGCTCAAGCGATGCCAAGGCTGTTTATAGTACAATCCGCCAGATTCGTACCATGCTAGAGACAGACGTAGTTGCCCAGACTGCGCGTGAATTTTCAGGAGAATAAAAGAGATGACAGAAAAAGAAATTTTTGACCGTATTGTGACCATTATCCAAGAGCGACAGGGAGAGGACTTTGTCGTGACAGAATCCTTGAGTCTGAAAGACGATTTGGATGCTGACTCAGTTGACTTGATGGAGTTTATCTTGACACTGGAGGATGAATTTAATATCGAAATTAGCGATGAGGAAATTGATCAACTACAAAGTGTAGGAGATGTGGTAGAAATCGTCAAAAGTAAAGAATAGCAAGAAGCAAGATAAGAGGAGCTGCATGTTGCTGAGAATGTAAATCAACATCCTATTTGATAATTATTTACATTTTAATCTTTTTAAATATATATTTTAGGTAGAACGTTTGTTCTGCCTATTTTTTTATCTTAAAAGTGCAGTTGGGAGGTAGATAGGTGCATTTGGGGAGGAAGTCCAGTTTTTGTTTGGTGATTGGGGTAAGATAGGTATTATCAGATGAGTTTAGGAAAAAGGAGTTGAATATGAAATTTGGGAAACGTCACTATCGTCCGCAGGTGGATCAGATGGACTGTGGTGTAGCTTCATTAGCCATGGTTTTTGACTACTATGGTAGCTATTATTCCTTGGCTCACTTGCGAGAATTGGCCAAGACAACCATGGATGGGACGACGGCTTTGGGCTTGGTCAAGGTGGCAGAGGAGATTGGCTTTGAGACGCGAGCGATCAAGGCAGATATGACGCTGTTTGCCTTGCCAGATTTGACCTTTCCTTTTGTTGCACATGTGCTTAAGGAAGGAAAATTGTTCCACTACTATGTGGTGACTGGGCAGGACAAGGACAGCATTCATATTGCCGACCCAGATCCTGGGGTGAAATTGACCAAACTGCCACGTGAGCGTTTTGCGGAAGAATGGACAGGAGTGACTCTTTTTATGGCACCTAGTCCAGACTACAAGCCTCATAAGGATCAAAAGAATGGTTTGCTCTCTTTTATCCCTATATTAGTGAAGCAGCGTGGCTTGATTGCCAACATCGTCCTAGCGACACTTTTGGTGACCCTGATTAACATTGTGGGTTCTTATTATCTGCAGTCTATCATTGATACCTATGTGCCAGATCAGATGCGTTCGACGCTTGGGATTATTTCTATTGGGCTGGTCATCGTCTATATTCTCCAGCAGATCTTGTCTTACGCTCAGGAGTATCTCTTGCTTGTTTTGGGGCAACGCTTGTCGATTGACGTGATTTTATCCTATATCAAGCATGTTTTTCACCTGCCTATGTCCTTTTTTGCGACACGTCGGACAGGGGAAATCGTGTCTCGTTTCACGGATGCTAACAGTATTATCGATGCGCTGGCTTCGACCATTCTTTCGATTTTCCTAGATGTGTCAACGGTTGTCATTATTTCCCTTGTTTTATTTTCACAAAATACCAATCTCTTTTTTATGACTTTATTGGCACTTCCTATCTACACAGTGATTATCTTTGCTTTTATGAAGCCGTTTGAAAAGATGAATCGGGATACCATGGAAGCCAATGCGGTTCTGTCTTCTTCTATCATTGAGGACATCAATGGTATTGAGACTATTAAGTCCTTGACAAGTGAAAGTCAGCGTTACCAAAAGATTGACAAGGAATTTGTAGATTATCTGAAGAAGTCCTTTACCTATAGTCGGGCAGAGAGTCAGCAAAAGGCTCTGAAAAAGGTTGCCCATCTCTTGCTCAATGTCGGTATTCTCTGGATGGGGGCTGTTCTGGTCATGGATGGCAAGATGAGTTTGGGGCAGTTGATTACCTATAATACCTTGCTTGTTTACTTTACCAATCCTTTGGAAAATATCATCAACCTGCAAACCAAGCTTCAGACAGCGCAGGTTGCCAATAACCGTCTGAATGAGGTTTATTTGGTAGCTTCTGAGTTTGAGGAGAAGAAAACAGTTGAGGATTTGAGCTTGATGAAGGGAGAGATGACTTTCAAGCAGGTTTCCTACAAGTATGGCTATGGTCGAGATGTCTTGTCAGATATCAATTTGACTATTCCGCAAGGCTCTAAGGTGGCTTTTGTGGGAATTTCGGGCTCAGGTAAGACGACCTTGGCCAAGATGATGGTTAATTTTTACGACCCAAGTCAAGGGGAGATTAGTCTGGGTGGTGTCAATCTCAATCAGATTGATAAAAAGGCTCTGCGTCAGTATATCAACTATCTGCCTCAACAGCCCTATGTCTTTAACGGAACGATTTTGGAGAATCTTCTTTTGGGAGCCAAGGAGGGGACGACTCAAGAGGATATCTTACGGGCGGTCGAATTGGCAGAGATTCGGGAGGACATTGAGCGCATGCCACTGAATTATCAGACAGAGTTGACTTCGGATGGGGCAGGGATCTCAGGTGGTCAACGTCAGAGAATTGCTCTGGCGCGTGCTCTCTTGACAGATGCACCGGTCTTGATTTTGGACGAGGCGACCAGCAGTTTGGATATCTTGACTGAGAAGCGAATTGTCGATAATCTTATGGCTTTAGACAAGACCTTGATTTTCATCGCCCACCGCTTGACCATTGCTGAGCGGACAGAGAAGGTGGTTGTCTTGGATCAGGGCAAGATTGTTGAAGAAGGAAAGCATGCTGATTTGCTTGCACAGGGTGGCTTTTACGCCCATTTGGTCAATAGCTAGAAAGAGGAGAGGATGAAACCAGAATTTTTAGAAAGTGCGGAGTTTTATAATCGTCGTTACCATAATTTTTCCAGTAGGGTGATTGTACCCATGTCCCTTCTGCTTGTGTTCTTGTTTGGCTTTGCAACTGTTGCAGAGAAGGAGATAAGTTTATCAACTAGAGCTACTGTCGAGCCTAGTCGTATCCTTGCAAATATCCAGTCAACTAGCAACAATCGCATTCTTGTCAATCATTTGGAAGAAAATAAGCTGGTTAAAAAGGGAGAACTGTTGGTTCAATATCAAGAAGGGGCAGAGGGTGTCCAAGCGGAGGCCTATGCTAGTCAGTTGGACATGCTCAAGGATCAAAAAAAGCAATTGGAGTATTTGCAAAAGAGCCTGCAAGAAGGGGAGAACCACTTTCCAGAGGAGGATAAGTTTGGCTACCAAGCCACCTTTCGCGACTACCTCAACCAAGCAGGCAGTCTTAGGGCTAGTACATCGCAACAAAACGAGACCATCGCGTCCCAGAATGCAGCAGCTAGCCAAACCCAAGCTGAAATCGGAAACCTCATCAGCCAAACAGAGGCTAAAATTCGCGATTACCAGACAGCTAAGTCAGCTATTGAAACAGGCGCTTCCTTGGCCAATCAGAATCTAGCCTACTCTCTCTACCAGTCCTACAAGTCTCAGGGTGAGGAAAATCCGCAAGCTAAGGCTCAGGCAGTGGCGCAAGTTGAAGCGCAGCTTTCTCAGTTAGAATCTAGTCTTGCTACTTACCGTGTTCAGTATGCAGGTTCAGGTACCCAGCAAGCCTATGCGTCTGGTTTAAGTAGTCAATTAGAGTCCCTTAAATCCCAACATTTGGCTAAGGTTGGTCAGGAATTGACCCTTCTAGACCAGAAAATCTTGGAGGCAGAGTCAGGTAAGAAGGTTCAGGGGAATCTTCTAGACAAGGGGAAAATTACGGCGAATGAGGACGGGGTGCTTCATCTTAATCCTGAGACCAGTGATTCTAACATGGTATCAGAAGGTGCCCTACTAGCCCAACTCTACCCGTCCTTAGAGAAAGAAGGGAAAGCTAAACTTACAGCCTATCTTAGTTCAAAAGATGTAGCAAGGATCAAGATTGGTGATTCTGTTCGCTATACGACGACTCTTGATGCCAAGCATCAATTTTTCCTAGATTCTACTATTACAAGTATTGACGCGACAGCTACTAAGACTGAAAAAGGGAATTTCTTTAAAATCGAGGCGGAGACTAATCTAACTTCGGAGCAGGCTGAAAAACTTCGGTACGGGGTGGAAGGTCGCCTACAGATGATTACGGGCAAGAAAAGTTACCTACGTTATTATTTAGACCAATTTTTGAACAAAGAGTAATGTTCGTATTTTTAGAGTTAAATGATTTTAAAACTGTGAGAAAGATTTTTCTTGCAGTTTTTTCTTTATGATTTTTGAAGTTACTACATTATTTATTCGGTTAAATTCTTGTAATTTTAGATTTTTTATGGTAGAATGTGCTCAAGTAATACGAAAGGCGAACTTTAAAATGTCAAAACAATTGATCTATTCGGGAAAAGCTAAAGATATCTATACAACTGAGGATGAAAATCTTATTATTTCAACTTACAAGGATCAGGCGACTGCTTTCAATGGTGTCAAGAAGGAGCAGATTGCGGGCAAGGGAGTCTTGAATAATCAGATTTCATCTTTTATTTTTGAGAAATTAAATGCGGCTGGTGTGGCGACTCACTTTGTGGAGAAACTTTCGGACACGGAACAACTCAATAAAAAGGTTAAGATTATTCCTTTGGAAGTCGTGCTTCGCAACTATACTGCTGGTTCCTTTTCAAAACGTTTTGGTGTAGACGAAGGAATCGCGTTTGAGACTCCGATTGTTGAATTTTACTACAAAAATGATGATTTGGATGATCCATTTATCAATGACGAGCATGTGAAATTTCTACAGATTGCGGATGACCAGCAAATCGCCTACTTGAAGGAAGAAACTCGTCGAATCAATGAACTTTTGAAAGTCTGGTTTGCTGAGATTGGACTTAAGTTGATTGACTTTAAGCTAGAGTTCGGTTTTGAAAAGGATGGCAAGATTATCTTGGCAGATGAATTTTCACCAGATAACTGCCGTTTGTGGGATGCGGATGGCAACCACATGGATAAGGATGTTTTCCGTAGAGGATTGGGAGAGCTAACAGACGTTTATGAAGTTGTCTGGGAGAAGTTGCAAGGTTTGAAATAATCTGTTTGCAACGGAAAACCTTCGTCTCTCAACTAAAAGGACTCAGGCTGAAAAGGTCCCCCAGACCTTTTCACTCCGTAGGGGATTGGGAGAACTGACAGACGTTTACGAGATTGTTTGGGAAAAGTTGCAAGAACTAAAATAACAACCTAGAGGTCGTTTGGAAACATTGCAAGAGCTAAAATAAAGGAATAAGAATTGATGGATAAACGTATTTTTGTTGAGAAAAAGGCTGATTTTCAGGTCAAGTCAGAGAGTTTGGTGAGAGAACTCCAGCATAACTTGGGATTGTCAACTTTGAAAAGTATTCGTATCGTGCAAGTGTATGATGTATTTGACTTGGCAGAGGACCTGTTTGCACCTGCAGAGAAACACATTTTCTCTGAGCAGGTGACAGACCATGTTTTGGACGAAGCGGCTGTGCAGGCGGATCTTACCAACTATGCTTTCTTTGCTATTGAAAGCCTGCCAGGGCAGTTTGACCAGCGTGCAGCTTCTTCGCAAGAAGCCTTGCTTTTGTTGGGAAGTTCGAGTGACGTGACAGTCAACACAGCCCAACTGTACTTAGTCAATAAAGATATTGATGCGACTGAGTTGGAAGCGGTCAAGAACTACCTGCTCAATCCAGTTGATTCTCGTTTCAAAGACATCACGACAGGGATTGCCAAGCAGGAATTTTCAGAGTCAGATAAGACCATTCCAAAATTGACTTTCTTTGAAAGTTATAGGGCAGAAGACTTTGCCCGCTACAAGGCCGAGCAAGGGATGGCTATGGAAGTGGATGATTTGCTCTTTATCCAAGACTACTTCAAGTCAATCGGGCGCGTGCCGACGGAAACAGAACTCAAGGTTTTGGACACTTACTGGTCTGATCACTGCCGTCACACGACGTTTGAGACTGAGTTGAAACACATCGACTTTTCAGCTTCTAAATTCCAAAAACAATTACAGGCAACCTACGACAAGTATATTGCCATGCGCGAGGAGTTGGGGCGTTCTGAAAAACCTCAAACCTTGATGGATATGGCGACTATTTTCGGTCGTTATGAGCGTGCCAATGGACGTTTGGATGATATGGAAGTGTCTGACGAAATCAATGCTTGCTCAGTAGAAATCGAAGTGGATGTTGATGGTGTGAAAGAGCCATGGCTCCTCATGTTCAAAAATGAAACCCACAACCACCCGACAGAAATTGAGCCATTTGGTGGTGCTGCTACCTGTATTGGTGGAGCCATTCGTGACCCATTATCAGGTCGTTCTTATGTTTACCAAGCCATGCGTATCTCAGGTGCTGGAGATATTACCGCACCGATTTCAGAAACTCGCGCTGGGAAATTGCCACAACAAGTCATTTCTAAAACAGCGGCCCATGGTTATTCTTCATACGGTAACCAGATTGGACTTGCAACGACCTACGTTCGTGAATATTTCCACCCAGGCTTTGTAGCTAAACGCATGGAGCTTGGTGCGGTTGTCGGAGCGGCTCCTAAGGGCAATGTTGTCCGTGAAAAACCGGAAGCGGGTGATGTCATTATCCTCCTTGGAGGTAAGACCGGACGTGATGGTGTCGGTGGTGCGACGGGTTCTTCTAAGGTTCAAACGGTTGAGTCTGTGGAAACTGCTGGAGCTGAGGTCCAAAAAGGGAATGCCATCGAAGAACGTAAGATTCAGCGCCTCTTCCGTAATGGCAATGTCACTCGTCTTATCAAGAAATCCAACGACTTTGGTGCTGGTGGTGTCTGTGTGGCCATCGGTGAATTGGCAGACGGTCTTGAAATTGATCTCAACAAGGTGCCTCTTAAATACCAAGGCTTGAATGGTACCGAAATTGCCATCTCTGAATCTCAAGAACGGATGGCTGTGGTGGTTTGTCCTGAGGACGTAGATGCCTTCGTTGCTGAATGTAACAAAGAGAATATTGATGCTGTTGTGGTGGCGACAGTGACTGAAAAACCAAATCTTGTCATGCACTGGAATGGTGAAACCATTGTCGACTTGGAGCGTCGTTTCCTTGATACCAATGGTGTGCGCGTAGTCGTTGATGCAAAGGTGGTGGACAAGGATGTCAAGCTTCCAGAAGAACGTCAAACATCTGCTGACACACTTGAAGCAGATACCCTTACGGTTCTATCTGACCTCAACCATGCGAGTCAAAAAGGATTACAGACTATCTTTGACTGCTCTGTTGGACGCTCAACGGTTAATCACCCACTTGGTGGTCGTTACCAACTCACACCAACTGAGGCATCTGTGCAGAAATTACCAGTTCAACACGGTGTGACTCATACTGCGTCAGTCATGGCTCAAGGTTTCAACCCTTATCTAGCTGAATGGTCTCCATACCACGGTGCTGCCTATGCGGTGATCGAAGCAACTGCTCGTTTGGTTGCTGCTGGTGCCAACTGGTCTAAGGCTCGTTTCTCTTACCAAGAGTATTTCGAGCGAATGGATAAACAAGCTGAACGTTTTGGTCAGCCAGTAGCAGCTCTTCTAGGCTCTATTGAAGCTCAGATTCAGCTTGGCTTGCCATCTATCGGTGGTAAGGACTCCATGTCTGGTACCTTTGAAGAATTGACAGTACCGCCAACCTTGGTCGCTTTTGGGGTAACGACAGCGGATAGCCGTAATGTGCTCTCTCCAGAATTTAAAGCTGTTGGGGAAAATATCTACTACATTCCAGGTCAAGCCCTCTCTGCAGAAATTGATTTTGACTTAATTAAGTCAAATTTTGCTCAGTTTGAAGACATCCAAGCGGGCTACAAAGTGACATCTGCATCAGCTGTCAAATATGGTGGTGTGGTTGAAAGTTTGGCTCTTGCTACCTTTGGAAATCATATTGGTGCAGAGGTGACCTTGCCTGAACTTGAAACGGCTTTGACAGCTCAATTAGGTGGATTTGTCTTTACCTCTCCTGAAGAAATCGCTGGAGTGGAGAAAATCGGACAAACAAAAGCAGACTTTACACTAACTGTCAACGATGTGAAGCTAGATGGACACAAACTTGACAGTGCTTTCCAAGGCAAATTGGAAGAAGTTTACCCAACAGAATTTGCACAAGCCAAAGAACTAGCAGAAGTTCCAGCTGTCGCTACTAACACAGTCATCCAAGCTAAAGAAAAAGTTGAAAAACCGGTGGTCTATATCCCAGTCTTCCCAGGAACCAACTCAGAATATGACTCAGCTAAGGCCTTTGAAAAAGAAGGTGCAGAGGTTAACTTGGTACCATTCGTGACCTTGCATGAAGAAGCCATTGTCAAGTCGGTTGAAACCATGGTTGACAACATCAGCAAGGCTAACATTCTCTTTTTTGCAGGTGGATTCTCAGCTGCGGACGAGCCAGATGGTTCAGCCAAGTTCATTGTCAATATTCTGCTCAATGAAAAAGTGCGTGTGGCTATTGATAGATTTATCGCCCGTGGTGGCTTAATTATCGGTATCTGTAATGGATTCCAGGCCTTGGTCAAATCAGGCCTTCTTCCATACGGGAACTTTGAAGAAGCCACTAGTACTAGCCCAACCCTCTTCTACAATGATGCCAACCAACACGTGGCTAAGATGGTGGAAACTCGAATTGCCAATACCAACTCGCCATGGTTGGCTGGAGTAGAAGTGGGCGATATCCACGCTATTCCTGTTTCGCACGGTGAAGGGAAGTTTGTCGTGACGGTTGAGGAATTTGCAGAGCTCCGTGACAATGGCCAAATCTTTAGCCAATATGTGGACTTCGAAGGTAAACCAAGTATGGATTCTAAGTACAATCCAAATGGTTCTGTCCATGCTATCGAAGGAATTACCAGCAAGAATGGTCAAATCATCGGTAAGATGGGACATTCAGAACGTTATGAAGATGGTCTTTTCCAAAACATCCCAGGAAATAAAGACCAGCACCTGTTCGCGTCAGCGGTTAAATACTTTATTGGAAAGTAAGACTTGCAGATTTTCTAATAGATAGTATCAGTAATGTAAAAGTCATGTAGATTTAGCTCTTGGTGCTACACAAATAAAAATTAGGTATATAAAATGACATACGAAGTAAAATCTCTTAATGAAGAATGTGGTGTTTTCGGTATCTGGGGACATCCAGATGCTGCTAAATTGACCTATTTTGGTCTCCACAGTCTTCAGCACCGTGGTCAGGAAGGGGCAGGAATCCTCTCCAATGATCAGGGGCAATTGAAGCGCCATCGTGACATGGGTCTTCTATCAGAAGTCTTCAGAAATCCTGCTAACTTAGATAAATTGACAGGAACTGGTGCAATTGGGCATGTGCGTTATGCGACTGCTGGCGAAGCTTCTGTAGATAACATTCAGCCTTTCCTCTTCCGTTTTCACGATATGCAGTTTGGCTTGGCTCATAATGGGAATCTGACCAATGCAGCCTCTCTCAAGAAAGAACTGGAACAAAGAGGCGCAATTTTCAGTGCGACTTCGGACTCTGAAATCTTGGCTCACCTCATTCGTCGCAGCCATAATCCGAATTTGATGGGAAAAATCAAGGAAGCACTCAGCCTTGTCAAAGGTGGTTTTGCCTATATCTTGCTGTTTGAGGATAAGTTGATTGCGGCTCTTGACCCCAATGGTTTTCGTCCTCTTTCAATCGGTAAAATGGCCAACGGAGCGGTGGTTGTTTCCTCTGAAACCTGTGCTTTTGAGGTTATTGGTGCTGAATGGATTCGTGATTTGAAGCCAGGTGAGATTGTGATCATTGATGACAAGGGCATCCAGTATGATAGCTATACGGATGATACTCAGCTCGCGATTTGTTCTATGGAGTATATCTATTTTGCCCGCCCTGATTCTAATATCCACGGTGTCAATGTCCATACGGCTCGCAAACGTATGGGTGCCCAATTGGCGCGTGAATTCAAGCACGAGGCGGATATCGTGGTTGGTGTGCCCAATTCTTCACTCAGCGCAGCCATGGGCTTTGCGGAAGAATCCGGTTTGCCAAATGAAATGGGTCTGATCAAAAACCAATACACCCAACGTACCTTTATCCAACCGACTCAAGAATTGCGGGAGCAAGGGGTGCGGATGAAACTCTCTGCTGTTTCAGGCGTTGTAAAAGGCAAGCGTGTGGTTATGATTGATGACTCTATTGTACGTGGAACAACCTCTCGTCGTATCGTTCAGCTCTTGAAAGAAGCGGGTGCAACTGAGGTTCACGTTGCTATTGGTAGTCCAGCGCTAGCTTATCCATGCTTCTACGGGATTGATATCCAGACCCGTCAGGAGCTAATTGCGGCCAATCATACGGTCGAAGAAACTCGCCAAATCATTGGGGCGGATAGCCTGACCTATCTTTCTGTTGAAGGATTGATTGAGTCGATTGGTATTGAAACGGATGCGCCAAATGGTGGTCTCTGTGTCGCTTATTTTGATGGTGATTACCCAACGCCTCTCTACGACTATGAAGAAGACTATCGTAGAAGTTTGGAAGAAAAGACCAGTTTTTACAAATAGATGACAGATCTTCCGTTAAAGAAAAGGAATATAAAAATGACAAATAAGAATGCTTATGCTTCACGTCTCACCACTGACTAAAAGCTAAAGCATTTGTCAGTAGACGCTTTGTCCTATAGGATCAAAGCTAGAGCCCTGACTAGTATTTTTAAATAAAATAATTGTTTATCTAAAAATACGTCGCAATCTTTCCCAAAAAAAGAAAAGGAAAAATAAAATGGCAAATAAAAATGCGTACGCTCAATCTGGTGTGGATGTTGAAGCGGGTTATGAAGTTGTTGAACGAATCAAAAAGCACGTGGCTCGTACGGAGCGTGCAGGTGTCATGGGGGCTCTGGGTGGTTTTGGTGGCATGTTTGACCTTTCAAAGACTGGGGTTAAAGAACCCGTCTTGATTTCAGGGACTGACGGTGTCGGAACCAAACTCATGTTGGCTATCAAATACGACAAGCACGATACCATTGGTCAAGACTGTGTGGCCATGTGTGTCAACGACATCATTGCTGCAGGTGCGGAGCCTCTCTATTTCCTGGACTATGTGGCGACAGGGAAGAATGAACCAGCTAAACTAGAACAAGTAGTCGCTGGTGTTGCAGAAGGCTGTGTGCAGGCTGGTGCTGCCCTCATTGGTGGGGAAACGGCTGAAATGCCTGGCATGTACGGCGAAGATGACTATGACTTGGCTGGTTTTGCGGTCGGTGTGGCTGAAAAATCTCAAATCATAGACGGTTCAAAAGTAGCTGAAGGTGATGTGATTCTTGGACTTGCTTCAAGTGGTATTCACTCAAATGGTTACTCACTCGTTCGTCGTGTCTTTGCGGACTATACAGGTGAGGAAGTCTTACCAGAATTGGAGGGCAAGAAACTCAAAGAAGTTCTTCTTGAGCCGACTCGTATCTATGTCAAGGCTGTCTTGCCGCTCATCAAAGAAGAGTTGGTCAACGGTATTGCCCACATCACAGGTGGCGGCTTCATCGAAAATGTCCCTCGCATGTTTGCAGCTGACTTGGCTGCTGAGATTGAAGAAGACAAGGTTCCAGTGCTTCCAATTTTCAAAGCCCTTGAAAAATACGGTCAGATCAAACATGAAGAAATGTTTGAAATCTTCAATATGGGTGTGGGACTCATGTTGGCAGTTAGCCCTGAAAATGTAGGCCGTGTCAAGGAATTGTTGGATGAACCAGTCTATGAAATTGGTCGCATCTTCAAGAAAGAAAACGAAAGTGTCATCATCAAATGAAAAAAATAGCGGTTTTTGCCTCTGGTAATGGCTCAAATTTTCAGGTGATAGCGGAACAATTTCCAGTAGAGTTTGTCTTTTCAGACCATCGTGACGCCTATGTGCTCGAACGTGCAGACAAGCTCGGCGTTCTGTCCTATGCTTTTGAACTCAAGGAGTTTGACAACAAGGCAGACTACGAAGCAGCCCTTGTCGAACTCTTGGAAGAGCACCAGATTGACTGGGTTTGTCTAGCAGGCTACATGAAAATTGTTGGGCCTACTTTACTGGCAGCTTATGAAGGCAGAATTATCAACATTCATCCAGCCTACTTGCCAGAATTTCCAGGAGCTCATGGGATTGAGGATGCTTGGAATGCTGGCGTGGATCAGTCTGGTGTGACCATTCACTGGGTGGACTCTGGAGTGGATACAGGAAAGGTCATCAAACAAGTACGTGTACCACGGTTGGCTGATGATACCATTGAAAGTTTTGAAACTCGGATTCATGAGGCAGAGTACAAGTTGTATCCGGAAGTTATTAGAGAATTGTTGGACAAGTAGATGAAAAAATGGTTGGAAACACTTGCCTTGATTACCTTGGTAATCATTCTACGTTTATTGGTAAATTTTTTCTTCCCAGAGATTCCCTATTGGGGGAGATTTTTACTGACAGTAATTTTGGGAGTCTTGGTAATCGTCTCCCTATACTTTATGAATCGAAAAATTCGTAGGTAGAGAGTTTGAAAATGAAAGGAAAAAACATGACTAAACGCGCCTTAATCAGTGTCTCAGATAAAGCGGGCATTGTTGAATTTGCCCAAGAGCTCAAAAAACTTAGTTGGGAGATTATCTCGACAGGTGGTACCAAGGTTGCCCTTGATACTGCTGGGATAGAAACCATTGCCATTGATTATGTGACTGGTTTTCCAGAGATGATGGACGGTCGTGTCAAGACCCTTCATCCAAATATCCACGGTGGTCTTCTTGCTCGTCGTGACCTTGATAGCCACCTTCAAGCGGCTAAGAACAATAATATCGAATTGATCGACCTTGTTGTGGTCAATCTTTATCCATTCAAGGAGACTATTCTCAAACCAGATGTGACTTACGCTGACGCGGTTGAAAACATCGATATTGGTGGCCCATCAATGCTTCGTTCAGCAGCGAAGAACCACGCTAGCGTAACAGTTGTAGTAGACCCTGTTGACTATGCTGTGGTTCTTGACGAATTGGCAGCAAATGGTGAAACGACTTACGAAACGCGTCAACGTTTGGCAGCCAAAGTTTTCCGTCACACAGCGGCTTATGATGCCTTGATTGCAGAATACTTCACAACTCAAGTGGGTGAAAGTAAGCCTGAAAAGTTGACCTTGACTTATGACCTCAAGCAAGCCATGCGTTACGGTGAGAACCCTCAACAAGACGCGGATTTCTACCAAAAAGCTTTGCCGACAGACTACTCAATTGCATCAGCCAAACAGCTCAACGGTAAAGAATTGTCATTCAACAATATCCGTGATGCTGATGCTGCTATCCGTATCATCCGTGACTTCAAAGACCGTCCAACCGTTGTGGCTCTCAAACACATGAACCCATGTGGAATCGGTCAAGCTGACGACATCGAAACTGCTTGGGACTATGCTTATGAGTCTGACCCAGTCTCAATTTTCGGTGGTATTGTCGTTCTCAACCGTGAGGTGGATGCTGCGACTGCTGAGAAGATGCATGGTGTATTCCTTGAAATCATCATCGCACCAAGCTATACGGATGAAGCGCTAGCCATTTTGACCAACAAAAAGAAAAACTTGCGCATCCTTGCCTTGCCATTTGACGCTCAAGATGCTAGTGAAGTGGAAGCAGAGTACACAGGTGTTGTCGGTGGACTTCTTGTGCAAAACCAAGACGTGGTTAAGGAAAGCCCTGCTGACTGGCAAGTGGTGACCAAACGCCAACCAACTGAGACAGAAGCGACAGCACTTGAGTTTGCTTGGAAGGCTATTAAATACGTCAAATCAAACGGTATCATCGTGACCAATGATCATATGACGCTGGGTGTTGGACCAGGTCAAACCAACCGTGTGGCTTCTGTTCGTATTGCTATTGACCAAGCTAAAGACCGTCTGGACGGCGCTGTGCTTGCTTCAGATGCCTTCTTCCCATTTGCGGATAACGTGGAAGAAATTGCCAAAGCAGGTATCAAGGCCATCATCCAGCCAGGAGGCTCAGTCCGTGACCAAGAATCTATCGAAGCGGCAGACAAATATGGCTTGACTATGGTCTTCACAGGCGTGAGACATTTTAGACATTAAGAAGGTAAAGGGAAGAAAACAGTTTCTTTCCTTTTTTTGCGTAAAAACGCGGAGTGAAACAAGATTAAAACGAACGTTTATGTTATAATATTAGTAAATAATTCGCAAAAGAGGTTGTAAGATGAAGCTGTTAGTTGTCGGTTCGGGTGGTCGTGAGCATGCGATTGCTAAGAAGTTGCTTGAGTCAAAAGACGTTGAAAAAGTATTTGTAGCTCCTGGGAATGACGGTATGACTCTGGATGGTCTGGAATCGGTAAATATCTCTATTTCCGAACATTCTAAATTGATTGAGTTTGCAAAAACCAACGATATTGCTTGGACCTTTATAGGGCCAGATGACGCCCTTGCGGCTGGTCTCGTGGATGATTTCCATGCGGCTGGTCTCAAAGCCTTTGGTCCGACAAGATTGGCAGCTGAGCTGGAGTGGTCCAAGGATTTTGCCAAGGAAATCATGGTCAAATACGGCGTTCCGACAGCAGCCTATGGCACATTCTCAGATTTCGAGGAAGCCAAGGCCTATATCGAAAAGCAGGGTGCGCCTATCGTAGTCAAGGCGGATGGCTTGGCGCTTGGGAAGGGTGTCGTCGTTGCGGAGACGGTTGAGCAAGCAGTCGAAGCAGCTCATGAGATGCTATTGGACAATAAATTCGGTGATTCAGGTGCGCGTGTAGTTATTGAGGAATTCCTTGATGGGGAGGAATTTTCACTCTTTGCCTTTGTCAATTGTGATAAGTTCTACATCATGCCAACGGCTCAGGACCACAAACGTGCCTATGATGGTGACAAGGGGCCCAACACGGGAGGTATGGGGGCATATGCGCCAGTTCCACACTTACCACAGAGTGTGGTTGATACAGCGGTTGACACCATTGTCAAGCCAGTCCTTGATGGCATGATTAAAGAAGGGCGCCCTTATCTGGGTATCCTTTACGCAGGGCTTATCTTGACAGCTGATGGACCTAAGGTCATCGAGTTTAATGCTCGCTTCGGAGATCCTGAAACTCAGATTATTCTACCTCGTTTAACATCTGACTTTGCACAAAATATTACGGATATCCTCGATGGCAAGGAGCCAAACATCACCTGGACGGACAAAGGTGTGACTCTGGGTGTGGTTGTTGCATCCAACGGTTATCCGCTAGACTATGAAAAAGGTGTCAAGCTGCCAGCCAAGACAGAAGGAGACATCATCACCTACTATGCAGGTGCTAAGTTTGCGGAAAATAGCAGAGCACTGCTATCAAACGGTGGACGTGTTTATATGCTCGTTACCACAGCCGATACCGTCAAAGAAGCCCAAAACACCATCTACGGCGAACTCAACAAACAAAACACAGAAGGCCTCTTTTACCGAACAGATATTGGAAGTAAGGCTATAAAAGATTAACAGATACTAACTTTGTCATGGCGAGCAAGAGCGAGCCAAAGTAAGATAATGGTCGCCGTGGTGAAAAGACCAGAACAGATACTGTTCTGGTCGGGGAAACTTTGAGACCTTAGGCTCAAAGTTTAGGAATGAAACCGAAGGTTTGCTTCCGTCCCCACCACCTAAGACCATTATCAAAAAAGAAGAAAAAAGGAAAAATTATGACTAAACCAATTATTTCCATCATCATGGGCTCAAAATCTGACTGGGCAACCATGCAAAAAACCGCCGAAGTCCTAGACCGCTTCAGCGTTGCTTACGAAAAGAAGGTTGTATCTGCCCACCGCACACCAGACCTCATGTTCAAGCATGCAGAAGAAGCCCGTAGCCGTGGTATTAAGATCATCATCGCAGGTGCTGGAGGCGCAGCCCATTTGCCAGGTATGGTCGCAGCGAAAACAACCCTTCCTGTCATCGGGGTGCCTGTCAAATCGCGTGCCCTTAGTGGCGTGGATTCACTCTATTCCATCGTTCAGATGCCGGGCGGCGTGCCTGTTGCGACAATGGCTATCGGTGAAGCTGGTGCGACAAATGCGGCTCTCTTCGCCCTCCGTCTTCTTTCAGTAGAGGATCAGGCTATCGCGACAGCTTTAGCAGATTTCGCAGAAGAACAAGGAAAAATTGCAGAGGAGTCTACCAATGAGCTCATCTAAAACAATTGGAATTATAGGTGGCGGCCAGCTGGGTCAGATGATGGCCATTTCTGCTATCTACATGGGGCACAAGGTTATCGCGCTGGATCCTGCGGCTGATTGCCCAGCCTCTCGTGTGGCGGAAATCATAGTGGCTCCTTATAACGATGTGGACGCTTTGCGTCAGTTGGCTGAGCGATGCGATGTTCTGACCTATGAGTTTGAAAATGTCGATGCTGACGGTTTGGATGCCGTTATCAAGGATGGACAACTCCCTCAAGGTACAGACCTGCTCCGCATTTCTCAAAATCGGATTTTTGAGAAGGACTTCCTCTCAAACAAGGCTCAAGTCACTGTAGCACCTTACAAGGTTGTGACCTCAATCCAAGATTTGGCAGATATTGACCTTTCCAAAAACTATGTCCTCAAGACTGCGACTGGTGGTTACGATGGGCATGGGCAAAAGGTCATTCGCTCAGAAGCAGACTTGGAAGAAGCCTATGCGTTAGCTGACTCATCGGACTGTGTTTTGGAAGAATTCGTCAACTTTGACCTTGAAATTTCTGTCATCGTATCAGGAAATGGCAAGGACGTGACGGTTTTCCCAGTTCAGGAAAATATCCACCGAAACAACATTCTTTCGAAAACCATTGTGCCTGCTCGCATTTCAGAAAGTTTAGCTGAAAAAGCTAAAGCCATGGCAGTGCGAATAGCAGAACAGCTTAACCTGTCCGGAACCCTCTGCGTGGAAATGTTTGCAACTGCTGATGACATCATTGTCAATGAAATTGCTCCGCGGCCACATAACTCAGGGCATTACTCGATTGAAGCCTGCGACTTTTCGCAGTTTGATACTCACATATTAGGTGTTCTGGGAGCACCATTGCCAGCTATCAAACTACATGCGCCTGCTGTTATGCTCAATGTCCTCGGCCAGCATGTCGAGGCCGCTGAAAAATATATCACAGAAAATCCAAGCGCCCACCTCCACATGTATGGTAAAATAGAAGCGAAACACAATCGCAAGATGGGACATGTGACTTTATTTAGTGATGTGCCAGATAATGTTGAGGAATTTGGGAAAGGGATTGATTTTTAGGACAAGTCTATGATACAAATTATCGTTAACGCTTTTGTTGAAAAGGATAAGACTGGAGCAGTCGTCGAGGTTTTGTATGCTAGTAGTGATCACGAAAAGGTAAAGGCTAAATATGAAGAGCTGGTTGCTCAATATCCTGAAAACTATTTAGCAATTTATGACTTGCCACTGGATACAGACCTTAATTTATTGGAACATTACCCGTCTGTATGGATTGGGAAAGAAGAATTTGAATAATTTGGCTAATTAATGTTCTATGCTTTGTTTGCACATTGTGAAGTAGAAAAAGAAAGGAAAAATTAACAACATGATCAATCGTTACTCTCGCCCTGAGATGGCGAACATTTGGAGTGAAGAAAATAAATACCGTGCTTGGCTTGAGGTGGAAATCTTGGCTGACGAGGCATGGGCTGAGTTGGGGGAAATTCCTAAAGAAGATGTGGCTTTAATTCGAGAGAAGGCTGACTTTGATATCGACCGTATTTTGGAGATTGAGCAGGAGACTCGCCATGATGTGGTTGCCTTCACGCGTGCGGTTTCTGAGACTCTTGGTGAAGAGCGTAAGTGGGTCCATTATGGTTTGACTTCTACTGATGTGGTAGATACGGCCTACGGTTACCTCTACAAGCAGGCCAACGACATTATCCGTCGTGACCTTGAAAATTTCACCAACATCATCGCTGATAAGGCTAAGGAGCACAAGTTCACCATCATGATGGGGCGTACCCACGGTGTGCATGCTGAGCCGACAACCTTTGGTCTTAAATTGGCGACTTGGTACAGCGAAATGAAGCGCAATATCGAGCGTTTCGAGCATGCGGCTGCTGGAGTGGAAGCTGGTAAGATCTCTGGTGCGGTTGGTAACTTTGCCAATATCCCGCCATTCGTTGAGCAATACGTCTGCGACAAATTGGGTATCCGTGCCCAAGAAATCTCTACACAGGTGCTTCCTCGTGACCTTCATGCTGAGTACTTTGCGGTTCTTGCCAGCATCGCGACTTCAATCGAACGTATGGCGACTGAGATTCGTGGTTTGCAAAAATCTGAGCAACGCGAAGTGGAAGAGTTCTTTGCCAAAGGTCAAAAAGGTTCATCTGCAATGCCTCATAAACGCAACCCAATCGGTTCTGAGAACATGACGGGTCTTGCGCGTGTTATCCGTGGTCACATGGTGACAGCCTATGAGAACGTGGCTCTCTGGCACGAACGTGATATTTCGCACTCATCAGCTGAGCGCATCATCACACCAGATACGACCATCTTGATCGACTACATGCTTAACCGTTTTGGAAATATCGTTAAAAACTTGACAGTCTTCCCAGAAAACATGATCCGCAACATGAACTCAACTTTTGGTCTTATCTTTAGCCAACGTGCCATGTTGACCTTGATTGAAAAAGGCATGACCCGTGAGCAAGCCTATGACTTGGTGCAACCAAAAACAGCCTACTCTTGGGACAACCAAGTAGATTTTAAACCACTTCTCGAAGCAGATCCAGAGGTGACATCACGCCTCACACAAGAAGAAATCGACGAAATCTTTAACCCAGTTTATTACACTAAACGAGTGGATGATATCTTTGAACGTCTAGGTTTAGGATAATTAGAATAAAAATCGAAGTTCTATTACTCTATTTATAGGAGTAGAAGAACTTCGATTTTTATTTTTATAAAAGTGACTTTAATAAAAAATTACCTATATTTTAGTAAAATTTAAACAAATTTAGTCTATCTTAATTAACATATAGAAAATATACTTTTAATGTCATATAATAAGCATAGAAAAAGCCCAAGCAAGGCTTAGGCTTTCTTCTTAGTGATCACGATCACATGAAATGAATTTAATTTTGTAGTAATCCGCTCGTTTATATGTTTCGCTGTATGCGAGAACTTGACCAGTAGACTCAAGTTTAGTAGTCTTGGTTTGTAAAACGGTTGGGAATTGTTCATCGACTCCGAGGACCGAAGCCGCATGTTCTGGAGTTGGAAATGCTATTTCATTGATTTCTTCAAAATGTTCATCATTCATGTGAATGTGGTAATCCAATTTGAAACGGTTATAGATAGAGCTATAATATTCAAGATTTGGATAATTTGCGTTGATGTATTGTTCTGGAATGTAAGATGTATGGTAGATGTACACAACACCACCTGTTTCGCGTACGCGTTCAATCTTGTAGTAGAACTGGTCACCACGTAATCCAAGTTTTTCTAAGTAGCTTAGTTTGTTTCCACGCTCAATAGAAAGGACGGTCACTTTATCATCTTTAGTCTCAAAAACTTCTACATCTGAAAACTCTACGAGTTTGTGTTTGCGTGCGCGTGAAACGAAGGTACCTTTTCCTTGTTGGCGGACAATATAGCCATCCTTGGCAAGGTCGTTTAAAGCGCGAACAACTGTGATAGAACTAACATCATACATTGCAATTAATTGAGCTTCAGTGTAGAATTTATCTCCACTGACAAATTGACCAGAAATGATTTTGTTCTTTAACTCATCTTTAATATATTGATACTTAGGAATTGCCATATTTTCACCTCGATTTTCCTTCTCCACTAAAAATTTTACCATAAAGCTGGAAAGAATAGTAGCCTTTTGAATAAAAAAATTAGAATAATAGGCTATAAGGTTAATTTACATAGGAATAAATAGAAAAACATACATTTTTATACATGGTACTAAAATGGTGTTATGACTATATATTACAAGATTTTTATAAGTTTTTTGTGTAAAAGTTAGTGAAAAATGAAAAAAATTGTGAAAACCTATTGACAAATGCAAGATATTGAGATATATTTACTATATCAACAAATGAAAGCGTAAACTTTAGTTGTCAGAAGGTAAGAATATGACACGATTTGAGATACGAGATGATTTTTATCTCGATGGAAAATCATTTAAGATTTTATCTGGCGCCATTCATTATTTTAGGGTTCCTCCAGAGGATTGGTATCATTCGCTCTATAACTTGAAGGCTCTTGGTTTTAATACAGTAGAGACTTATGTAGCTTGGAATTTACACGAGCCTCGTGAGGGTGAGTTTCACTTTGAAGGAGCTCTGGATTTGGAGCGATTTCTCCAGACAGCACAAGATTTGGGTCTTTACGCTATCGTTCGTCCCTCTCCCTTCATCTGTGCGGAGTGGGAATTCGGTGGCTTACCAGCTTGGCTTTTAACCAAAGATATGAGGCTTCGTTCCTCAGATCCGGCCTATATTGAAGTTGTCGGTCGCTACTATGACCAGCTCTTATCACGGTTGGTTCCACATTTGTTGGACAATGGTGGCAATATCCTCATGATGCAAGTTGAAAATGAGTATGGTTCTTACGGAGAAGATAAGGTTTATCTGAGAGCAATTCGACAGCTGATGGAAGAGCGTGGTGTAACCTGTCCCCTCTTTACGTCAGATGGTCCATGGAGAGCTACTCTGAAAGCTGGAACCTTAATCGATGATGACCTCTTTGTAACAGGAAACTTTGGTTCTAAGGCACCTTATAACTTTTCACAGATGCAGGAATTCTTTGATGAGCATGGCAAGAAATGGCCGCTCATGTGTATGGAGTTCTGGGATGGCTGGTTCAATCGTTGGAAAGAACCGATTATCACACGGGATCCGAAAGAGTTGGCAGATGCAGTTCGAGAGGTTTTGGAACAAGGCTCCATCAATCTTTACATGTTCCATGGTGGCACAAACTTTGGTTTCATGAATGGTTGCTCAGCTCGAGGGACTTTGGACCTGCCACAAGTTACATCTTATGATTACGATGCCCTTCTGGATGAAGAAGGAAATCCAACTGCCAAATATTTGGCAGTCAAGAAGATGATGGCAACACATTTCCCAGAGTATCCCCAGTTGGAACCACTCTACAAAGAGAGTATGGAGTTGGATGCTATTTCACTGGTAGAAAAAGTTTCCTTGTTTGAAACTTTGGATAGCTTGTCAAGTCCTGTAGAAAGCCTTTATCCTAAAAAGATGGAGGAGTTGGGACAAAGCTATGGCTATCTACTCTATCGAACAGAAACAAACTGGGATGCAGAAGAAGAAAGACTTCGTATCATTGACGGTCGAGATAGAGCTCAGCTTTATGTCGATGGTCAGTGGGTTGAAACCCAATATCAGACAGAGATTGGGGAAGATATTTTTTATCAAGGTGAAAAGAAAGCGCTATCTAGGCTAGATATCTTGGTAGAAAATATGGGGCGTGTCAACTATGGACACAAGTTCTTAGCGGATACGCAACGTAAGGGAATTCGGACAGGTGTTTGTAAGGATTTGCACTTCTTACTAAACTGGAAACACTATCCACTCCCACTAGATAATCCTGAGAAAATTGATTTTTCAAAAGGATGGACAGAAGGACAACCAGCCTTTTATGCTTATGATTTTACAATCGAAGCGCCAAAAGATACTTACCTAGACTTGTCTGAGTTTGGTAAGGGAGTTGCCTTTGTCAATGGGCAGAATCTAGGACGTTTTTGGAACGTCGGCCCGACCCTCTCGCTTTATATTCCTCATAGCTATCTCAAGGAAGGTGCTAATCGTATCATTATCTTTGAAACAGAGGGCCAATATAAAGAAGAGATTCATTTAACTCGTAAACCTACACTAAAACACATAAAGGGGGAAAACTTATGACAATTGTAGGATGCCGTATCGATGGACGTTTGATCCACGGACAAGTGGCCAATCTTTGGGCTGGAAAACTAAATGTTTCACGTATTATGGTTGTGGATGACGAAGTTGTCAACAACGACGTTGAAAAGAGTGGTTTGAAACTAGCGACACCACCAGGTGTGAAATTGAGTATTTTGCCAATTGAGAAAGCGGCAGCCAATATTCTTGCTGGTAAATACGATAGCCAACGTCTCTTTATCGTGGCTCGTAAACCAGACCGCTTTCTTGGTTTGGTAGAAGCAGGTGTACCACTTGAAACCCTTAATGTTGGGAATATGTCTCAAACACCAGAAACTCGCCCTATCACACGTTCTATCAACGTAGTGGACAAGGATGTGGAAGATTTCCACAAATTGGCAGAAAAAGGTGTTAAACTTACTGCTCAAATGGTTCCAAATGATCCAGTTTCAGACTTTTTGAGCTTATTAAAATAGGAAAAAATTTTTAGGAGGTCATTGTTATGATACAATGGTGGCAAATTTTACTTCTCACTTTGTACTCAGCTTATCAAATCTGTGATGAGTTGACGATCGTTTCATCTGCAGGTTCCCCTGTATTTGCTGGTTTCATTACTGGTTTAATCATGGGAGATGTGACTACTGGTCTGCTTATCGGTGGTAACTTGCAACTGTTCGTTCTTGGGGTTGGTACCTTCGGTGGTGCTTCTCGTATCGACGCAACTTCTGGTGCGGTTCTTGCGACAGCCTTCTCTGTTTCACAAGGAATTGATACAGCACTTGCGATTACAACAATCGCTGTGCCAGTAGCAGCTCTCTTGACATACTTCGACGTTCTTGGACGTATGACTACTACCTTCTTTGCTCACCGTGTGGATGCGGCAATCGAACGCTTTGATTACAAAGGTATTGAACGCAACTACTTGCTTGGTGCGATTCCTTGGGCTCTATCTCGTGCCCTTCCAGTCTTCTTCGCGCTTGCATTTGGTGGTGAATTTGTACAACACGTAGTAGACTTCGTTACAAAATACCAATGGGTTGCAGATGGTTTAACACTCGCAGGACGTATGCTTCCAGGTCTTGGATTTGCTATCTTGCTTCGTTACCTTCCGGTTAAACGCAACCTTCACTACCTTGCAATGGGATTTGGTTTGACAGCTATGTTGACTGTTCTTTACTCATATGTAACAGGTCTTGGTGGCGCTGTTGCTGGTATTGTAGGTACTCTACCGAAAGATGTTGCTGAAAAAATTGGTTTCGTGAACAACTTCAAAGGTTTGTCTATGATTGGTATTTCTATCGTAGGTATCTTCCTTGCAGTGCTTCACTTCAAAAATAGCCAAAAAGTAGCTGTGGCAGCACCTTCTACACTATCAGAAAGTGGGGAAATCGAAGATGACGAATTCTAATTACAAACTTACAAAAGAAGATTTTAATCAAATCAACAAACGTAGCTTGTTTACTTTCCAATTAGGTTGGAACTACGAACGTATGCAAGCTTCTGGTTACCTTTACATGATCTTGCCTCAATTGCGTAAAATGTATGGGGATGGCACTCCTGAGTTGAAAGAAATGATGAAAGTTCATACTCAATTCTTCAATACTTCACCATTCTTCCACACTATTATCGCTGGTTTTGACCTTGCAATGGAAGAAAAAGATGGTGTAGGTTCAAAAGATGCCGTTAACGGTATCAAGACAGGTTTGATGGGACCATTTGCTCCTCTTGGAGATACAATCTTTGGTTCGCTTGTACCTGCTATCATGGGATCTATCGCAGCAACTATGGCTATCGCTGGCCAACCTTGGGGTATCTTCCTTTGGATTGCAGTTGCAGTAGCGTATGACATCTTCCGTTGGAAACAGTTGGAATTTGCCTACAAAGAAGGGGTTAACCTTATCAACAACATGCAAAGTACATTGACAGCTTTGATTGACGCTGCATCTGTACTGGGTGTCTTCATGATGGGTGCTCTTGTAGCAACAATGATCAACTTTGAAATTTCTTACAAGTTGCCAATCGGTGAAAAGATGATTGATTTCCAAGACATCTTGAACCAAATCTTCCCACGTTTGCTTCCAGCAATCTTTACTGCCTTTATCTTCTGGTTGCTTGGTAAGAAAGGTATGACTTCTACTAAAGCTATCGGTATCATTATCGCTCTTGCAGTAGGTCTTTCTGCCCTTGGTCACTTTGCATTTGGAATGGGACCTAAATAAGTTTTATGGTAAAATCATTAATTTTGGTCAGCCATGGTCGCTTCTGTGAGGAGCTTAAAGGCAGCACAGAAATGATTATGGGCCCACAAGACAATATTCATGCAGTGGCTCTTCTTCCAGAAGATGGCCCAGAGGAATTTACTGCAAAATTTGAAGCTGCTATTGAAGGTTTGGATGATTTCCTAGTCTTTGCGGATCTTCTCGGTGGAACACCATGTAACGTGGTAAGCCGTTTGATTATGGAAGGTCGTGACATCGAACTTTACGCAGGGATGAATCTTCCAATGGTGATTGAATTTATCAATGCGAGCCTTACAGGTGCAGATGCGGACTATAAGAACCGTGCTGCAGAAAGCATTGTGAAAGTTAATGACCTGTTAGCTGGCTTCGATGATGACGAAGATGAATAAGATGTGACTTAGAACAACTTATATAGAATATACATGGGAATGGGGCTTACTCCCATTCCCATATTTAATAGAAAAAGAGGGAATCAATGCTACATTATACAAAAGAAGACTTGCTCGAATTGGGTGCAGAAATCACGACTCGTGAAATCTACCAACAGCCTGCTGTATGGAAAGAAGCTTTTAAATCTTATCAAGAAAAACGTGAAGAAATTGCAGCCTTCTTGCAAGGGATTGCGGATAAACATGACTATATCAAGGTTATTTTGACAGGTGCGGGGACTTCTGCTTATGTGGGAGATACCTTGGTACCATACTTTAAGGAAGTCTATGACGAACGAAAATGGAATTTCAATGCTATTGCGACAACAGATATCGTTGCCAATCCAGAAACTTATTTGAAAAAAGATGTGGTAACTGTCCTTGTATCTTTTGCTCGTAGTGGGAACTCACCTGAAAGTGTGGCGACTGTTGATTTAGCAAAATCCTTGGTGGATGAGCTTTACCAAGTGACGATTACTTGTGCTGCAGATGGGAAATTGGCTCTTCAAGCTCATGGAGATGACCGTAATCTCTTGCTCTTGCAACCAGCTGCTTCCAATGATGCTGGATTTGCCATGACTTCTAGCTTTACCTCTATGATGTTAACAGCTCTCTTGGTCTTTGATCCTACAGAATTTGCTGTTAAAGCTGAACGTTTTGAAGTTGTATCTAGTCTTGCCCGTAAAATTCTAGACAATGCAGAAGATGTCAAAGAACTTGTTGACCTAGACTTTAACCGTGTCATCTATCTAGGCGCTGGTCCTTTCTTCGGTCTTGCTCATGAAGCTCAGCTTAAGATTTTGGAACTGACTGCTGGTCAAGTTGCGACTATGTATGAAAGCCCAGTCGGCTTCCGTCACGGTCCAAAATCTCTTATCAACGAAGATACAGTTGTTTTGGTCTTTGGTACAACGACAGACTATACTCGTAAGTACGACCTAGACTTGGTTCGTGAAGTTGCTAGTGATCAGATTGCTCGTCGTGTTGTGCTTTTGAGTGATCAATCCTTTGGTCTTGAAAATGTCAAAGAAGTGGCCCTTGGTTGTTGTGGTGTCTTGAATGATATTTACCGTGTCTTCCCTTACATCGTTTATGCCCAACTCTTTGCCCTATTGACTTCACTCAAGGTAGAAAATAAACCAGATACACCGTCTCCTACAGGTACAGTAAACCGTGTGGTACAAGGTGTTATCATCCACGAATATCAAAAGTAAGACAGTGTTTATGAATTCTTGACAAGAGGATTTGTAAATTATCAGATAAACCATAGATTGTCAGTACGCTTTCTATGGTTTGTTTGCTTGAGAGAAATAGTAAAAGGAGAATAGAATGAAAGTATACACAGAGCGTGTATTTGGAAATGTTGAGGGCAAGGATGTCTTGGCCTATCGCTTTGAGACGGACGGTGGCTACCAACTTGAGGTTATGACTTATGGTGCGACCATCTTGCGCTATGTCACACCTGACAAGGCTGGAAATTTTGCCAACGTTATATTGGCGTTTGATGATTTTGACAGCTATGTAGGCAATAGTCCCAAGCATGGAGCTAGCGTAGGTCCTGTGGCAGGCCGTATTGCAGGTGCGACCTTTGAGCTTAATGGCAAGAACTATGACCTTGAAGTTAACAATGCTAGCAACTGTAACCACAGTGGTTCAACTGGTTGGGATTCCAGCTTGTTTGAACTAGTTGAGGTGAGCGACCATGGCTTGACCCTCTACACAGAGCGTACAGATGGGACAGGAGGATTTCCTGGGAATCTCAAGATTTGGATCAGTTACCACTTGGAAGAAACTGGTGCCTATGAAATCAGCTACAAGGTAACGACCGATCAGGATACGCTGGTCAATCCAACCAACCACAGCTATTTCAACTTGTCTGGTGATTTCACGCAGACGATTGACCGCCATGTCTTCCAACTTAACACAGAGGGCATTTACCCAATTGCTCCCGACGGTGTTCCTGCCAAAACTCCAGATGCTACTCGTGATGTGGTTAAACACATCTATAATGGTGCCTTGTTGAAGGATATCTTTGCAGAAGAAGATGAGCAAATCCAGCTGGTATCAGGTTTGGATCACCCATTTGCCCTTCCTGCAGGCCATGACAATGCTGGATTCCTTTATGACCAAAATTCAGGTCGCTTCCTGCTTTTCAAGACAGAAGCTCCTTGCTTTGTAGTCTACACAGCAAACTTTGTGGATGAAAGTGTCATCATAGGAGGTCAGCCAATGGTACAGCACAATGGGATTGCCCTTGAAGCGCAAGCTTTACCAGATGCCATTCACAGTGAGCTCAAAGACCAAGTCATTCTCAAAACGGGTCAAACATTTACAAGTAAGACACGTTATGAGCTTGTTGTGAAATAAAGACATAGAATTATTGTAGGTATTACCGTCGTTAATTTTTCATGGGATTCAGACCATCATATCAAAGTCAGTCTATCTTGCAGATGGTCTGTCTTTGTGATAGAATAGCATAAAGTCCTTTTGAGGGGGAACTTGCTAGGAAATCCCCAAGCATAGTAACTAATTAACTACCCTCGCCTTTCGACGAGGGTGGTTTTTCCTTTGTGAGCAGAAAATAAGAGAGAAAGAATGTATAACATGTCGAGAATTGTCACCATTCATCCAGTCAAGGAAATCCATCGCTATGGCTTTGAGAGCACCCAGGTCTATCGAGCACGTATCGCACGACATCTAGGCTTGGATTACGTCCACCTCATATCAAGTCCCCAGCTACGACCTGATTGGAAGAAAGATTTAATCAAGTTAGGATTTTTAGAAAAAGAACTGCTCTGTGTTCCGCATAGTTTTTCAGATATAGGGCATGCAGACTTATCAGTGAGACCAGAAAGCCTAACTCTAGCAGACGGAGATCAGGTTGAGCTCAATGAAGATGGTTTTGTCGCTTCTGTTACCCTAGGAGATGGTTCGGGAAGATATTACTATACCAAAGGTCCCTTCTTGTTTGAAGATTTTAAAGAAAAGGAGTTGCGTTGGTATCATGAAAATGGAGAATTGGCTCTGGAAGGACGCTTTATCGATCCCTTCAAAGAACCCTCTCCTGTCACTATCTTTTACCCAGAATACATCTACCGCATAGGAGGAGAAATCCGTTCTGAAGAGGACTTGTTAGTGAAGTTCCTAGCCGGATGGGCAAAACAGATCGATCTCTTTATCCGTGACCAACAAATCGTTCCCAAACCCAGCCTCTGGCGTTATATGGAAAATACGGACAAAAATTACTATGAAGTCGTCCATGAAAATGTCATGCGAGACTTACGCCTCGCCAATCTGCGCAAGACAAACAAATACCTAGTCGCCAGTGAAATGTTGACTGATACTTTGGCGAAACAAGGGTATGATACCAAGTTTTTACCACCAATGTTTACAGAAAAATTAGGTCAGCTAAGAAAAATTGGACCTGTTTTGGACTATTGCCTAGTGGGTCATATGGGAGAAGGCAAGAACGTTGAACTTGTCATTGAAGCCTTTATCGAACTCTACAAACGTGGCTCCAAGGCCCAGATTACCTTTTATGGTGGTACAGAGGAGCGTCTGGAGGAACTTCGTAATCGCTACGATCTGCCACCAACCATTCACTTTAAAGGTATCGTTGACGAAGTACCTTATCATCTCCACCAATGCTATCTGTCTGCAAGTTATACAGAGTTATTTGCCAATGCCTGTATTGAAGCCTTGAGTCAAGGTTTGTTAGCCTTGTTATCTGATGTGGAGATTGCCCATCGTTTTTATGCCAACCAGTCCAATGCCATCAACTTGTTTAAAACCAAATCAGAGTTGATTCAAGAGATGGAAGAGATGGAAGAGCCTGATTTTTATCTATCGAATGAAAAAAATCTAGCCTTAGCCTCTCGCTATTCTCTGGAAAAAGTAGCTCAAATATACAGAGAACTATTAGATAGGAATTTCTAGGATGTTGGGAATTCTAGTCACCCTAGTGCTCTATTTCTGCTTGATTTCCTGGATTGCTTATTGGAAAAAAGGGAGCGAAGAGGACTATTATCAGGTTAAGAAAGCTGTTCCAGTGACAGTTCTGGCCTTCTCAGTCTTTGCGACCTTACTCAGCCCTATTTCCTTTCTGACTCTGGTGGGGAATGCCTATACAGGTAGGTCCTATCTATGGTTTGCCCAGTGTGGCATCTTTCTCGCTATTCCACTAGCTCATCGCTACTTTCTTCCCCTCTATCAAAAGGGAAACTACGAGACAGCCTATCATCTTTTAGAGGATAAGTTTCAATCGACTGGCATTCGTTCACTGGCCTCAGGTCTCTTCATCCTCTACCAGTTGGGGCGAATAGCAGTGGTGACCTACTTATTGTCTCAGGCTTTAGCGCCCTTTATCCCTATCAATCAGCTGATCTTGTCTGGTTTACTCATTCTTTTGACGGTCTATTATCTGGCAAGGGGTGGTCTCTTGGTTGTGCTGTGGACGGACTTCTTTCAAGGCTTGGTCCTACTGGCTATATTGGCCCTCTTTCTACCAAGAATTGCCCAATCTGGTTTAGTCATGAATAGCAGTCAACAGTTATCTCACTTTGCAGAGACGCTGGATGGGAAGACGGTCTTCATCTTAGTTGCAGGAGCAGGTTTTAGTAGCTTATTTTCCTACGTTTCCTCGCAGGATATCGTTCAACGTTTTAATAGCAAAATGGGGTGTCAGAAGATTGGAAAAATCTTATGGTTTCAGGGCCTCTTGTCCTTTGGGATTGCTAGTCTACTGTATCTGATTGGCTGCTTGATTCGTCAGGAAAATTTTACCACTACATCGACCAATCTTGTTCTCATTGCCTATGCTCGGGAGGGTCTGGCACCTTGGTTTGGCGGCTTCATCATGCTGGCTCTATTGGCAGCAGGCCAATCCACAGTTTCATCCAGTATGAATGCAATCGTGACCTGTTTGAAGTTGGATTTTGCTTGGACAAAAATTCGCTGGTCGCCAAGCCTCCTATCCTTTGTCTTAGCAGGCCTGTCCTGGCTCCTCTGCCTCTTACTCATGAATGCAGAAATCTACTCCATCTATGAGTGGATTAACGGCTTTATGGGCCTGACACTAGGTGTGATTGGTGGTTTGTACCTCTTGGTCTTACTCCTCAAAAAACCGAGTTTACAACTAGCCAAAATCTATCTGGTCTTTAGTCTAGGAGCCTTGGTTCTCTATCATTACAGTGGCCTTTTTGCCAACCCCAATCCTTGGTTAAATAGCATCATTACTACTTTATCTGCTCTTTTTATCTCAATTCTAGGAAGACTATATGAAAGCAACATCTAAACCCATAGCCGTCATTTTGATTCGTTCGGGTTCACGCGGCTTAGTGGATAAAAATATCAAACTGTTTGCAGGCAAACCCTTGGTTTTCTATACCATCGAAGTCGCTCTAGCCTCCAAGCTATTTAGTGACATCTGGGTCTCCTCAGACTCACTAGCCTATTTAGAACTCTGTCGTCAAGCTTATCCAGAGATTCGTTGTGTCCACAGACCAAAAGAATTGGCCCTATCAACAACCTCTAGCTTAGAAACCTTACGAGACTTTTTACAGCCCTTTGAGGAAGAGCAGGTCTTTGTAAATCTACAGGTGACCTCACCCTTGAGAGAGGTGGAGCACATCGTCGAGTCCTATCAACTCTACTGTCAGTCTGGGGCCGACCATCTGATTTCCTGTGTTAAGGCAGACAAGAGTCGTAGTCTTTACTTGCAGTTGGCGGAGTCGTCATTTATCCGTCCGCCTCAGGTTTCCAAGCACTATGCTCGGCAGAAAGAGCCTGTCTATTACTATCCCAACGGCAGTATCTGGATTTCTCGCAAGGACCTCTACCTACGAGATGAGACCTTTTACACAGATAAGACAGTAGCCTATGAAATGCCCAAACTCTATTCTTATGATATTGACGATGCTTTGGACTTTGAAGTCGTTGAGACCTTGCTGCACCATCACCACCTAGGAGAATCAAAAAGATGAAACACCTCATCATTGCCACAACGCCCTTGCAGGCCAAGATTACCCAGCATATCAAAGGACTCTATCCTAATCAGGACTTTGTTAGCCTTTATGTCAGTCCTGTCAAAAATGCCCGACAGGAGCATTATGCAAAGGATTTTGACCATGTTCACTATCCTCAGGATGCAGAGGACTTGGCTCATATTTGTCAGGAGCTTGCCGGCGACTATGACACCATCTTTTATGCTAGCTTTGACAATAGCTTGATTCTGGACTTGGTTGCTAGTTCAAATTACCAGCACCTCATGAGTTTCGATGATGGCTATGCGGATATTTACCCTTTGGGAATGTATGCCCTCCCTCTTCAACCCAGTCAGGTGGGGCCTTTGGGCTTGACTAGAGATGACTTGATTGAGCGAACGGAAAAGCACTATACCCTCTATCGCAGTGACTATCATGTCGTGGCTAGAGAAAAGCTAGTTTATCTGGAGCATTTTTTTGACCTGCTACAAGCACCCGTCTCAAATTGTAAGACGGTCAAGGTCCTGCTGGGACAAAAGTTCTCTGAAGAGGACGATCAGATCTCCATCCGCTTTATCAGCACCTATGCCAAGGCCTTGGCTATTGACCTCTATCTACCCCATCCCAAGGAAACCTTCACTATCCCTGATGTGACCTACTTGGAGACGGAGCTGATCTTTGAAGATGTCCTATCCCAACTCTTTCAAGAATACGAGTTCGTTCAGGTCTATCACTTCACCTCGTCTGTCAGCCTCCACTTACAAGACCTGCCCCATGTGACCATCACAGGTATTTCTCTCCCCTACTATGAGGACCGTCAAAAAGAATTGCGACGCTTGGGTTGTCAGTTTGAAAGGGTTTCCCTTGGCTGGTAGTAGGAATGTATATTTTAAGAAATATAAATCCATGCACTAGCTTGGATTTTTTATATTTCAATATACTATAAATAAGTGGTTTGATGTATCAAAAAAATTGAGCAATATTATTGTTTTAGAGGATGAAAAGTGTTAAAATAGGAACGTTCGGTTTTCAGTTTTATCAACCATTTATTGTTATAACAATATTATGAATTTTGGAAATCATACAAAAAATAAAGGTAAGGGATACTAAGAATGTTTATAAATAAAAAAGAAAAATTTTCCATTCGTAAGTTTAAAGACGGTCGTTCAGACTCAGTCAAAATCGGTACAGTTGGTCTGATTGTCGGTGCAGCTCTTGCAATGGCAGGACAAACCCAGACTGTAGAAGCAGCGATGACAGAAAACAGCGACAACACAACAACGATTTCTAATGATAAGGGGTCAGTAATTGTAGATACAGCTAATATTCAGAACCCAGATGCAGGTAGGCAATTTTCAACTGATCCAACTGCAGAGGGAACAAATACAATTACTAAAACTGGAAAAGTAGATTACAAATATGTAACTGCTGAAGGAAATACTGTATTAGAAGAAAACAAAAACCAAAATTCTGGTGCTGATAAAACTATCGAAACACCGTACGATGTATACGGAAAATCAGGAGAAGTTTTCAAAGGAACAACAGGTGGAGATGCAGAGGATAGCGACCTAAACGACGCTAAAGAAAACGGTAAGAAAGCAACAATCGAAAAAGATGGAAAAACTTATCACCTAATCGGAGAACCTAAGGCTGAAAACACTGGAAACGGTGGAGGAGTGTACTCTGACACAACTCTAGGTGATGTAACCGCGAAACTTACTCCAGAAGGATTAAGTAATGCAGAAGGTAAAATCACTTATGATACTGTAAAAGCTGGTGGGAAAGCTTGGATCGTTGAGCAAACAGGAAAAGGAACATATGGTAAATATGTACAAGCTGATTCAGGTGCAATCACTTCTGATGCTAAGATGGTAGAAGCTTTCAAAGCTGGAGAACCTGCAGCAAAAGACTTCACTTCAGCTAACGTAACAGCTGATGGTGGAATCAAAGAAGGAGACTATGTTTTCGTCCTTGAGAAAAATACCTATGTAACAGCTAAAGCTGAGAGTTTCTCTTTAACAGCACAGATACAATTGTCATCTAGTGATAATGTAGCAGATAGTAAAGATGGAACTGGGGCTACTTTAAATAGAACATATGCAATGGTACAAAACTTTAAAGCGGCTCCAGATACTGCAACAGGAGAAGCAAACAAAACTCTTGTAAAAAACTATCTTGCATATCTTCAAGAAAAAGGATTTGAAGATAACCTCCTTAATTTCAAACGATATATTACTTTAGGAATGGCGGTAAAAACTGATGGTCCTCTGGCGGTTAAAGCTGATAATGGAGATCAAGTTGATGATAAAGGAAGACCTACAACTGATATAATAGCTGATATAGCAAGCGTTACTGATCAAGAAACAAGTACTTTAGAAGATAGTCCTAATTTTCTTATGAAATTTTCTGATCCTGCGCCGGAAGTTGAAGAGTACTCTTATCGTGATGAAATCACTCCACTTCGTGCATACCGTTTAGCAAGTGGTACTACAACAATCACTTACACTTATGCAGAAGAAAAAACTCGTGAAGTAGAGAAAAAAGGTTCTGTAGTCGTTAACTACCAAACAGAGGATGGAACAGAATTAAAAGCACCTTACACTGATACTCCTGAAACAGTAGCTGAAGTAGTAACTGAGAAATACTATGTTGATGCTGATGGACAAGAAGTAGTTGTAGAAGACAAAACTGTTAGAACGCCTAAAAACGTAGCGTACAACACTAAAAAAAATGAAACTGAAAAACCTCAAAAACTTACAGATGCAGCTGGAAATGTTTACTACCTAAACGAAGCAAACACTAAAACTGCTGTAAACGATCAAGAAACTACATCACCAGCTGAAGAAGGTACAGTAGTAGAAGGTGTTACAAAAGTAACTTACATCTATGAAAAAGCAGGATCAGTAATCGTTAACTACAAAACAGAAGATGGAACACCACTTACAGGAACAGTAGTAGACGAAGCTGGAGCTGGTAAAACAGTAGAATCAGGTGCAAAAGATACTGACAATGGAAAACCAGGTACAGCTTATAACACTGCAGATAATGGTCTAAAACCAACTCGTATTAAAACTGCAGAAGGCAAAGTATACGAATTAGTTCCAGAATCAACTGAAGGTGAAGAAGAAGGTGAAGTTGAATCAGGAACAACTAAAGAAGTAACATACGTTTATAAAGAAGTTAAAGGTAATGTAGTTGTTAAGTACGAAGATACTGAAGGTAACTCACTTGCTGATGACGAACAAGATGAAACAGATGCTTCTCTAAATGTTAAATACGATACAGCTGATCACAAAAAAGAATCTATCACTAAAGATGGTGTTAAATACTACTTAACAGCTAAAGAACTGAAAGATGGTTCTAAACCAGCTACTGGAGACGTAGTAGAAGGAACAACTACAGTAACTTACGTTTACGAAAAAGCTGGATCAGTAGTAGTTCACTATACAGATCAAGAAGGTAACCCAATTTCTGGTACAGATCCAGAAGGAAATAATGTTCCTGAAACTAATAATGATACAACCGATGGAAAACCAGGTGATCCATACAACACTGCAGACAACGGAATGAAACCAAACCGTATTAAAACTGCAGAAGGCAAAGTATACGAACTAGTACCCGCTTCTACAATCGGAAATGAAACTGGAAAAGTAGTAGCTGGAGATACTGTAGAAGTAACATACGTTTATAAAGAAGTTAAAGGTAACGTAGTCGTTAAGTATGAAGATACTGAAGGTAACGTAATCGCTGAAGACGAACAAGACGAAACAGATGCTTCTCTAAACGTTAAATACGATACAGCAGACCACAAAAAAGACGAAATCACTAAAGATGGTGTTAAATACTACCTAACAGCTAAAGAGCTTAAAGATGATTCTAAACCAGCTACTGGAGACATAGTAGAAGGAACAACTACAGTAACTTACGTTTACGAAAAAGCAGGACAAGTAGTCGTTAACTATCAAACAGAAGACGGAACTCCATTAGTAGGTGTTGACCCAGCTGGTGCAAACGTAGCTTCAGGTGCAAAAGACACTGTAGACGGAAGACCAGGATCAGCATATGACACTTCTGATAACGGAATGAAACCAAACCGTATCACAACTGCAGAAGGAAAAGTATACGAATTAGTCCCAGCATCAACTAAAGGTGCCGAAACAGGTACAGTAGTAGCTGGAGAAACGAAAGAAGTAACATACGTTTATAAAGAAGTAACTGGAGACGTAGTCGTTCACTATGTTGACACAGAAGGTAAGACAATCGCAGCTGACAAAGATGACCTTAAAGGCGCATCTTTAAGTGAAAAATATAACACTGCTGTTGATAATAAACCAGAAAAAATCACTGCAGAAGACGGAACTGTTTACTACATTACAAAAGCTGGTCTTAAAGATGATTCTAAACCAGAAACTGGAAACGTAGTAGAAGGTAAAACGGATATAACTTACGTTTACGAAAAAGCTGGATCAGTCATCGTTAATTACCAAACAGAAGACGGAACTCCATTAGTAGGAACTGCAGACGGTAAAGATGTAGCTTCAGGTGCAAAAGACACTGACAATGGAAAACCAGGTTCTGAATACAATACTGCAGATAACGGAATGAAACCAAATCGTATCACAACTGCAGAAGGCAAAGTATATGAACTAGTCCCAGCATCGACAAAAGGTGATGAAACAGGTACGGTAGAAGCTGGACAAACCAAAGAAGTAACCTACGGTTATAAAGAAGTTAAAGGTAATGTTGTTGTTAAGTATGAAGATACTGAAGGTAACACACTTGCTGAAGACGAAAAAGACGAAACAGATGCTTCTCTAAACGTTAAATATGACACAGCAGACTACAAAAAAGCTGAAATCACTAAAGACGGTGTTAAATATTACTTAACAACTAAAGAACTTAAAGATGGTTCTAAACCAGCTACTGGAGATGTTGTTGAAGGAACAACTACAGTAACTTACGTTTATGAAAAAGCAGGACAAGTAGTAGTTAACTACCAAACAGAAGATGGAACTCCATTAGTAGGTGTTGATGCAGCTGGTGCAAATATTGCTTCAGGAGCTAAAGACACTGTAGATGGAAAACCAGGATCAGACTACAACACTGCGGATAACGATATGAAACCAACTCGTATCACAATTGCAGAAGGGAAAGTATACGAACTTGTACCAACAGCAACTAAAGGTGACGAAACAGGTAAAGTTGTTGCTGGAGAAACTAAAGAAGTAACATACGTTTATAAAGAAGTAACTGGTGATGTAGTCGTTCACTACGTTGATACAGAAGGTAACGTAATCGCTGACGATAAAGAAGATACAAAAGGTGCTTCTCTAAACGCTCAATACGATACAACTGACAACAAACCAGAGAAAATCGAAAAAGACGGAACTGTTTACTACTTAACAGAAAAAGCTGTTAAAGACGATTCTAAACCAGAAAACGGAGACGTAGTAGAAGGTAAAACTGAAGTAACTTACGTTTACGAAAAAGCAGGACAAGTAGTTGTTCACTACACTGATGAAAAAGGTAACACTATTCAAGTGGATGCTGTTGATACAAAAGACGGTAAACCAAGCTCAGACTACAACACTGCTGATAACGACATGAAACCAAACCGTATCACTACTCCAGAAGGAAAAGTATACGAATTAATCCCTCAATCAACTAAAGGTGATGAAACAGGTAAAGTTAAAGCTGGAGAAACTACAGAAGTAACTTACGTCTACAAAGAAATCACTGGTAATGTAGTCGTTCACTATGTTGATACAGAAGGAAACACATTAGCTGAAGATACGAAAGATGTAGAAAATGGATCACTAAGTGATAAATATGACACAACTGACAACAAACCAGCTAAACTTGAAAAAGATGGAACTGTATACTACTTAACAGCTAAAGAATTGAAAGACGGTTCTAAGCCAGAAAACGGTGCTGTTGTAGAAGGAACTACAGAAATCACTTATGTATACGAAAAAGCAGGAAACGTTCTTGTTCATTACGTAGACGAAGCTGGAAACACTCTTCAAGCAGATGCTGTTGATACTAAAGATGGTCAACCAGGAGCTAAATACGATACTTCTGACAACGACATGAAACCAGCTCGTATCACAACTCCAGAAGGTAAAGTATACGAATTAGTACCAGCATCAACTAAAGGTAACGAAGCTGGTGATGTTGAAGCAGGTAAGACTACAGAAGTAACATATGTGTACAAAGAGGTTAAAGGAAACGTAGTCGTTCACTACACTGACGAAGCAGGAAACACAATCGCTGAAGATGTTAAAGATACGACTGACGGATCAGTAAGCTCAGCATATGATACAAGTGACAACAAACCAGCTACAATCACTACAAAAGATGGTAAGGTATATGTACTTGTACCAACTTCAACTAAGGGTGAAGAGTCTGGTAAAGTAACAGAAGGAACAACAGAAGTTACTTACGTTTATAAAGAAGTCACTGGTGATGTAGTAGTTCGCTACGTTGATACAGAAGGTAACGTAATTGCTGAAGATAAAGAAGATACTAAGGGTGCTTCTCTAAACGCTAAATACGATACAACTGACAACAAACCAGAGAAAATCGAAAAAGACGGAACTGTTTACTACTTAACAGAAAAAGCTGTTAAAGACGATTCTAAACCTGAAACAGGAGACGTAGTAGAAGGTAAAACAGAAGTAACTTACGTTTACGAAAAAGCAGGACAAGTAGTGATTCACTATGTAGACGAAGCTGGAAACACAATCCAATCAGATGTTGTTGGTACTAAAGACGGTAAACCAGGTGCAGCTTACAACACTACGGATAAAGATGTGAAACCAACTCGTATTACAACTGCAGAAGGAAAAGTATACGAACTAGTACCAGCATCAACTAAAGGTAACGAAAACGGAAGCGTTGAAACAGGTAAAACTACAGAAGTAACATATGTGTACAAAGAAGTTAAAGGAAACGTAGTAGTTCATTATGTAGACGAAGCAGGTAACACAATCGCAGAAGACGTTAAAGACACTACTGACGGTTCTATAAGCTCAGCATATGACACAAGTGATAACAAGCCAGCTACAATCACTACTAAAGATGGTAAAGTATACGTACTTGTACCAACTTCAACTAAGGGTGAAGAGTCTGGTAAAGTAACAGAAGGAACAACAGAAGTTACTTACGTTTATAAAGAAGTCAAAGAAGATTCTACAAATGGAGGCTCACTCACTCCATCTCAACCAGGTTCTCCAGCAACACCTTCAACAAATCCGGTGAGACCGACAGCCCCAAGTCAGCCAGCAACACCAGCTAATCCGGCTAACCCAGCTGCTCCAACAACTCCAACGATGCCATCAGTACCAGTAAATGGTGAAGCACCACAAGCTCCAGCAGCTTCATCAGAAGCTAAAGGACAAGTTGAACTTCCTAACACTGGTACAGAAGACAATGCTAGCCTAGCAGCACTTGGACTTTTAGGTATCTTGAGTGGATTTGGACTTGTTGCTCGCAAGAAAAAAGAAGACTAATCTGAATTAGATTTTCTGATAAGAATAAGGAGTAGGATATCATATCCGCTCCTTTTTCTGTTGGGGTATTAAGTAGATGTTAGGTATATTGATAGAATCTAGTAAAAGTATGATTCATATGATATAATTCAGATTAGTAAATCTTTCTGACAAACAAGTACAGATAAATGAGTCGCGAAGGTTACCGTATATGATAGGAGATTGTTATGACTAAAATGGTTACAATACATCCAGGGCTCTGGCAAAGAGAGGTTAGAAAATATGGATTTGAATCATCCCAATTATCCAGAAAGAAAATTGCAGATTATTTAGGTTGGGGACATCTATATATTTTAACCCATCCTCAAGTTCGACCCGATTGGAAGGCTGGCTATGAACAAATAGGTTTTGGAAGGGATGAATTAGTGAGTGTAAGCCATTATCAATCAGATATTGGTCATGATGAATTAAGTATTCGTCCTTCCGATATCATTGATAGGTATCCTAATGGAAAAATGACTGTTGTTAATGGATTTGTGGCTAGCATTGAATTAGAAGAAGAAACTCTATATTTTACTTCCGGATTATATTTAAAGAAAAATAAAAAAGAAGAACTGGAATGGTTCAATCGTGATGGTTCGACAGCGATGCGGGCACGGTACTATAAGCCAAGAGAAGAACCAAGTCCCATTTATATGATGGAGGACAATTATTTATATTATAAAGATGGAGAATGGTTAACCTACGAAGACTTATTGATTCAGGTATTAATCAGTCTTACAGATAAGAAAGACATCTTAATTCGAGATCAACATAACGTGGTGACTCCCAAATTATGGCGCTTTGTAGAAAATACAAACCGTCTCTATTGGGAATATATCCATGATAATGTATTGCTAAATCCAGCTCATAATCTAAGAAGAAAAACTAGATATTTAGTAGCTTCAGAAGTATTAACATCAATCTTGCAAGATTTAGGGTATCACACACAATTTATGCCGCCGATTTTTGCACCTCAAGTTTCCTCAGTAGTATTACAAAGAAGAAAGCCTAGTTCCTATTGTTATGTAGGGAATATGAGTAAGGTAAAAAGGGTAGAATGGATTATAGAAGCCTTTAGGAAGTTAGAACAAGAAGGCCTACCTGTAGAGGTATTCTTATATGGTGGAGATATTGATAAATTGAAGAAAGAGTATCCGACTTTGCCATCTACCATTCATGTTGTTGGATATGTAGATGAGGTACCTTATTGGGAACATGATGGCTATATTTCAACTTCCCAAAAGGAATTATTTGCCAATGCCTGTGTTGAAGCTATGAGTTTTGGATTGATTCCCTTGCTTTCTAATGTTGAAATTGCTCATCAATATTATGCATCTAAGAACTCAGATATTTGCTTATATGATACACCAGAGGAGTTAGCGCATCTTATCAAGTGTTTATATGAGACTGATAAAGAAATCGAGCTAGAAAATACAAGTAAGTTTGTGAATCGATATTCAAAAGAACAAGTTTCTAAGAGATATTTATCACTCATGAACGCCTAAAAATGAAATAGATAATGAGATTTTATTGGATATCTTATTATCTATTTTTTTTAATTTCCTTTATGTATAATTGTTTGATAAAGGAAACTGAGAGTGATATACTAAAATAGTTAGTATGATTTTTTATAATAAGTAGAAAGAAATAAAAGGAAAAATACCTTATGAAAAAAGATACAATTCAAAAATATTCATTACGTAAATATAAAGGGATTGGTGCAGCATCAGTTTTATTAGGGATGATGATTGTTGGAGCTAGTCCGGTATTGGCTGAAGAAACTGCAAATACAGCTAATGAAACTACAGTAACACCTGCAAAAGATAATGTGAAAATGGAAACATTGAGTAATGGTATGGGTAGTTATACAATGCCAAAAATGCATGTGTTTGACGGTTTGAATTATCATGCAACGGGGACAGAAGATGGATATGAAAGAAATCATCGCGAGAATGAAGGTAGAGCCAAATATAATTTAGACAGAGTTGAAAAGGAAACTATAAAAAAACAAGGAGAAGATAACTTTAAGGATTCAAAAATTTCTTATGTCACAAAAGAAGGCGAAGTGCTGAAAGAAGAATCTGATGTAGAAATTCCTGTTGGTGATAAACACCTTTCTAGTACTACTATGGATTATAAAATTCGTGGACTTTTTGGCAAACGTTATGAAGGAAATGTAGCAAATTTAACTAATGATGTTTTAAGTAAAATCAAAGAAGCTGATAAAGTTTTAGCAAAGAACGGAGAAAAATATCATAAGATTGATACAGAAGTAGATAAACATGAGGGGACTACTAAGGAAACAACTTTCAATGATATTACAGTACCTGCAAATCCTGGAAACTTGCATAATGAAGATGGAAGTATTCGCTATAACAATATTAAAGAAGGTAGTCGAGTTTGGTTAGTTTCTGAAACTGATGAAGGAAAATATGGGAAGTATGTTTTAGCCACAAAACCAACTACAGCCAATGATTCTTGGGCTGTTGAAACATTTAAACAAGGTGAAAATGATGCTAAAGATTTTACAAAAGAAAATATAACAACTGATGGTGGAATTAAGGAAGGAGATACTATATTAGTTGTTGAAAAAAATGAGGTAGCATTAAAAGAATCTGTTTCTACAGCAACGGAACAAGAAGCGTATACGGCGGGTGCATTTTTTAATGAGAAAGCATTAGAGGAAGGCTTAAATAATCTTTTAGATGAGAGATTAAGAGATTTAAAAGACGAAGATGTCACTAACTCTGAAAAAGAAAAGACATGGGAAGAAATCTATAAGGTTACATTAACAAATAAAAATGCAGTAGATAATAAGAATCGTCCTACTTATTCTGTACATCAGGAGTTTAATGGTTATATAAGAGAAAACGGAAAGTTTGTAAAATATAACGATGTGACAGAATATATAACTAAGCTAAAAGAAATGTTTGGCGAAAAAGAAATTACAGTAGGATGGAAAAATTCTCGAGATAAAGTAGAACCAAAATTTGTTGGAAATATTGAAGAGTTTAAAGACACTGCTAACTACGAGAGTGAAAAAGCAAATGTCACGAAGTTTAAAGAGGCTCATAAAGCAATTCAGTATGTCAACCAAGTTCCAACAAATGCAAATTTTGTAAAAAATGTGTTTGAAGTAAATGTAGATTTTAAACTAGGAGATAAGAGTACAGATTCTTATTATCCTAGTGAAGATCATGATTCTAATCAACCAGAAAAAACTTATTTAGCTTATAGATTTGGCTATTTTGGTTCGAAATATTATAGTGAAGATACTAGATATCAATATGGATTAGGCCAATTATATAAAGAATATGAAAAAGATGGAGTTCGATATAGAATTGCCGCACCTACGAAATATGAACAACATGCGTCAATATCTGAGCCTATTTATAGTGAAATTCATTATTACGACTTATACCAACCAACCCGTGCTTACCATATTAGTGATCAACTAACTAATGTTAAAAACACCTACGCTAAGGAAGAAACAGAAACTACTGAGAGTAAAGGTAGTGTCATTGTTAAGTATGAATTAGCGGATGGAACTTCTATTAAAGAAAGTACAGATGTTGTTAAAGATGCAGTGATATCTTCTACAGAAACTAAATATTACTTAAATAAGGATAATCAAAAAGTAGTAGTAGGAACACCAACGACAACAAACAAAGAGGTTTCATATGATGCTACAACGGTAAAACTACAAGAAATAACCAAAGATGGTAAAAAATATAAACTAGTAGGACTGAAAACAGGCTCTTCTACAGAAACAGGGAAAGTTGTTTCAGGAACTACTGAAATTATCTATGTCTATAAACTAGCAACTGGTGGAAATGTATTTGAGAAATACATGTTAGAAGGGACAACTACTGAAATAGCAGCAGGAAAACTACTAACACAAGATGCTTCTATAGGAGATGAATATACGTCTACTGCTCCTAAAGTGGGAACAATACTTCAAAAAGATGGTAAGTCTTATTTTTACAAAGGACATCGTGCTACATCAGCGTCAGAAACGGGTACAGTTGATGAAAATGAAAAAACGGTTATTTATGACTTTGTAGAATATTTTAGTGAAAAAGGTGAACCAGAAGTACAGCCGGCATTACCAGAAGGAGTCGTAAGTGAGAAGGGTGAACCAGAAGTACGACCAGCATTACCAGAAGGAGTTGTAAGTGAGAAGGGTGAACCAGAAGTACAGCCAGCGTTGCCAGAAGGAGTTGTAAGCGAAAAGGGCGAACCAGAAATACAACCAGCGTTGCCAGAAGGAGTTGTAAGTGAAAAAGGTGACCCAGCGGTTCATTCTGTAGCTCCATTATTGATTACTCGCCATATTATTATTGAATCGAATGAAGAACTCGTTCCAATTCAAATTGGTAAATTGGCTCCTAAATCTGATATCATATCGAAAAATGGTAAGAAATATCGATATACAATGACCTATGAAAAAGATGGTATTGTTACTCATTTATATACTGAGTTAATAGGTGGTGATGTAACGAAACCACAGGATCAAGAATACCTTCAGTCAAATTCTGTTAAGATTGATGAACCTACAAAACAAGAAGGTTCTCATCAAGATGAAGCGGTGGCCCAAAAAGAGAACAAGTCATCTCATGGGGAACACTCAGAATATGGGGAAGAGTTACCTCAAACAGGACAAGCTGAACTTCCAAACACAGGTACAGAAGCTAACGCTAGCCTAGCAGCACTTGGACTTTTAGGTGTCTTGAGTGGATTTGGATTTCTTGCTCGCAAGAAAAAAGAAGACTAATTCAAATTAGATTTTCTGACAAGAATAAGGAGTAGGATATCATATCCGCTCCTTTTCTGTTGAAGTTGAGATGAGAGTCATCTTAGAGCTGGTTAAAAATTTTCAATGGTTTGATTATCAATTCTCTGTATATTTTTCTCGTTCTAATCCCATATAGACAAGATGCAGAATCATAATCTATAAGTTGTCTGGCTTGACTTTCTTGATGGAAGTCATATAATAATTGTAACTATTATAATTACAACAAAAGGAGGGGTGCTTATGACCTATGAATACCAGAGCCACATTTATTTAGCAGAGGCAGTTTTAAATATAAAGGATTTAGCGAGTCAAACAGCCTTTTATCAGCAGATTATTGGTTTAGAAATCTTATCTCAGACTGAGACAGAGGTCGTTCTAGGCCTTGGAGGAAAAGCCTTGGTACACTTGATTCAAGCACAAGAGAGCGGAGAAGTAAGGGAACATTATGGTCTTTACCATCTGGCTATTCTCTTGCCGACACGAAAGGCTTTGGCGGATGTCTTGAAATACCTAACAGATTTACAGATCCCTCTTGTCGGCGGTGCAGATCACGGTTATAGTGAGGCTCTTTACTTGGAAGATTTGGAGGGAAATGGCATTGAACTCTATCGAGATAAGCCAGTTTCCACATGGGATATTCGAGAAGACGGTCGTATTATAGGGGTCACTGAGGCCCTTGCGGCGCAGGATATCTATGAGTTGGGGGAAAGAGTAGAGCCCTTTATCCTAGCAGAAGGCACGAGAATGGGGCATATTCATCTTTCCGTCAAGGATGGTCGAAAGTCCAGCCAGTTTTATCAAAAGGTGTTAGGGCTAGAGGATAAATTCAGTGTGCCTAGTGTCAGTTGGATTGCAGCTGGGGACTACCATCATCATTTGGCAGTCAATGAATGGGGAGGAAAAGGTTTGGCTTCGCGTAAGCAAGGTATACCAGGTTTAGCCTATTATGTTATTGAGGTAGCTCGTAAAGAAGAACTGTTAACGATTGCGCAACGAGCACAAGAAGTTGATGCACCAATCAAGTGGCTGACATCGAGCCAGTTGGAAATCACAGACCCAGACAGAATTGTGACTCGTATCCGCTTAGACAGGATGTGATGATAATCAGAACATCAATTGTAGAAAGTGCTCCTTATCCTAGTCAGATACGGGGAAAATTTGATATGATAGTAGAGAATAAGGAGAAGAATACAATGACCAGTGAATATCAGAAAATGATAGCGGGAGAGGTTTACCGTCCATCGGACCCAGAATTGCGGTCCTTGGCTCAGGCTTCTCGCCAAAAACAGTCTGCCTTTAACAAGGAAGAAGATCCCTTGAAGGGAGTCGAAATCATCAAGGCTTGGTTTGGGTCAACCGGACAAAATCTTTATGTTAATCCACGCCTGGTGGTCGATTATGGGGTCAATATCCATCTAGGGGAAAATTTTTATTCTAATTGGAACTTGACCATGCTGGATGTTTGTCCGATTCGCATCGGGGACAATGCTATGATTGGTCCCAACTGTCAGTTCTTGACTCCCCTCCATCCACTGGACCCGCAGGATCGTAATTCAGGTGTGGAATACGGCAAGCCCATTACCATCGGAGACAATTTCTGGGCTGGAGGTGGTGTCATTGTCCTTCCTGGAGTAACACTGGGGAATAATGTTGTTGCTGGAGCAGGGGCTGTAATCACCAAGTCCTTCGGCGACAACGTTGTCCTAGCTGGTAATCCTGCGCGTGTGATTAAGGAGATACCTGTGAAATAGAAGTAAAAATGAACAGCGGGGGTTGTTTCTTTTTTTGTAGGTTTCATCATCTTTTACCCAGCCCACATTTACCTACTCTATATCTTAGCAAGTCTGCTTCATTAAGCAATTGCAAAGCATCTTGTAAGTGGGATACTTTTTTCTCCTTAGCTTCCTCCTTGACACTTCGTCAGCTTTTGATACAATAGTACAAAATTACAGGAGGTGGGCGATGATTCAGAAACATGCGATTCCCATTTTAGAGTTTGACGACAATCCTCAGGCGGTCATCATGCCCAATCACGAGGGGCTGGATTTGCACTTGCCCAAGAAGTGTGTCTATGCTTTTTTAGGTGAGGAGATTGACCGCTATGCGAGGGAAGTAGGGGCGGACTGTGTCGGCGAATTTGTTTCTGCCACCAAGACCTATCCAATCTACGTCATTAACTACAAGGGCGTGGAAATCTGTCTGGCTCAGGCTCCTGTGGGCTCAGCTCCAGCAGCCCAGTTTATGGATTGGTTGATTGGCTATGGTGTGGAGCAGATTATTTCCACCGGAACCTGTGGTGTGCTAGCTGATATAGAGGAAAATGCCTTTCTCGTCCCTGTTCGCGCTCTACGAGACGAGGGAGCTAGTTATCACTATGTGGCACCTTCTCGTTATATGGAAATTCAGCCAGAGGCTATTGCTGCTATTGAGCGAGTGTTGGAAGCCAAAGGGATTCCCTATGAAGAAGTCATGGCCTGGACGACAGACGGTTTTTACCGAGAAACGGCTGAAAAGGTGGCTTATCGCAAGGAAGAAGGCTGTACTGTTGTGGAGATGGAGTGTTCTGCGCTTGCGGCAGTAGCCCAACTGCGTGGGGTTCTCTGGGGAGAATTGTTGTTCACAGCTGATTCCTTAGCAGACTTGGACCAGTACGATAGTCGTGACTGGGGTTCAGAAGCTTTCGAGAAGGCATTGGAACTCTGTCTTGAGATAGCCTCTCAGTTCTAGCTCTTCTCCTTCTTTTTATGGTACAATGGATGTATGTTATTCAAATTATTTGTGAAAAAAATTGAAAGGGCCTTGGGTGGACTTTCGCCAGCTCGTCGGATTTTTTTAAGTTTCGCTGGAGTTATTTTTATAGGCTCTCTTCTTTTGAGTTTGCCTTTTGTTCAGGCGAGTAGTTCGCAGGCCACTTATTTTGACCATCTCTTTACGACGGTGTCCATGGTCTGTGTGACTGGCCTTTTTACGCAACCAGTGGCTACGACCTATAATGTCTGGGGTCAGTTGATTTGTATGCTATTGATACAGATTGGTGGTCTGGGGCTCATGACCTTTATCGGGGTCTTTTATATTCAGGGGAAGCAAAAGCTTAGTTTTCGCAGTCGTGAAACCATACAGGAGAGTTTTAGTTATGGGGAAAGTAAGTCTTTGAAGTCTTTTATGCGTTCCATCTTTTTGACGACTTTTCTGGTAGAGGGTTTGGGAGCTTTTCTTCTTAGTTTCCGTTTTATTCCTGAGTTCGGCTGGGGACGAGGTATTTTCACCTCTATCTTTTTAGCCATTTCAGCCTTTTGTAATGCTGGTTTTGATAATTTCGGCAGTAGCAGTTTAGTGGCTTTTCAGACGGATCCCTTGATCAATTTGATCATTGCTGGCTTGATTATCACGGGTGGTCTTGGATTTATGGTCTGGTTTGACTTAGCAACCCAGTTTAACAAGAAGAAAAAACGCCGTCTACGTTTCCACACCAAACTAGTTCTTTTCTTGACTGCAGGGATTTTGCTATTTGGGACAGTATCTACACTCTTTACGGAGTGGTACAATCCAGGAACCATTGGCAATCTCAGTGTTCCAGAGAAAGTGCTGGTTAGTTTTTTCCAAACTGTAAGCATGAGAACAGCTGGTTTTGCTTCTATTGATTACACCCAAGCTCGGCCTGTGACCTTGTTTATCTATATCCTACAGATGTTTCTGGGTGGAGCGCCTGGAGGGACGGCTGGGGGGCTCAAGATTACGACTTTCTTTGTCTTATTGGTCTTTGCGCGTAGTGAATTGCTAGGCTTGCCTCATGCCAATGTTGCGCAGAGAACCATTGAGGCTCGAACAGTCCAAAAGTCCTTTAGTGTCTTCATTATCTTTTTGATGACCTTCTTGTTGGGCTTGATGTTGTTGGGAATTACAGCAGAAGGAACACCGCGATTTATCTACCTCATGTTTGAGACCATTTCAGCTCTTGCGACAGTTGGGGTAACGGCAAATCTGACGCCAGAATTGGGCAAGCTAGCTCTTAGCATTGTCATGGTGCTCATGTTTATTGGCCGTATCGGTCCCCTGACCTTGCTGGTTAGTCTAGCGGACTACCAGCCTGATAAGAAAGATTTGATTCAGTATATGAAAGCAGATATTAGTATTGGATAAGAAAGGAAGAATGATGTCAGATCGTACGATTGGAATTTTAGGTTTGGGGATTTTCGGGAGTAGTGTCCTGACAGCCCTTGCCAAGCAAGATATGAATATTATTGCCATTGACGACCACGCTGAGCGTATCAATCAATTTGAGCCAGTTTTGGCGCGTGGAGTTGTTGGCGATATTACAGATGAGGAACTCCTCAGAACTGCAGGAATTGATACCTGTGATACGGTTGTAGTGGCAACAGGGGAAAATCTAGAGTCGAGTGTGCTTGCAGTTATGCATTGTAAGAGTCTAGGGGTACCAAGGGTTATTGCCAAGGTCAAAAGCCAGACAGCCAAGAAGGTGCTAGAAAAAATCGGTGCTGACTCGGTGATTTCACCTGAGTATGAAATGGGGCAGTCTCTAGCGCAGACCATTCTCTTTCATAACAATGTTGACGTCTTTCAGCTGGATAAAAATGTGTCTATTGTTGAGATGAAAATTCCTAGTGTCTGGGCAGGCCAAAGCCTGAGCCAGTTAGACCTACGTGGCAAATATAACCTCAATGTCCTAGGATTTCGTGAACAAGAAAATTCACCCTTGGATGTCCAGTTTGGCCCTAATGATCTCTTGAGGGCAGATGCCTATATCTTGGCGGTCATTAACAACCAGTATCTAGACGACTTGGCAGAATTAAATTCGTAAAAATTAATATAAGTATTTTATAAGAGGGATTTAAGAAAAATTTTAACTTTTTCTTAATCCTTTTTAATTTTAGGAGATTATACTAGAGTCATCAAATAAAGAAAAACTCTAAGGAGAATCTTATGAAATTCAATCCAAATCAAAGATATACTCGTTGGTCTATTCGCCGTCTTAGTGTCGGTGTTGCCTCAGTTGTTGTAGCCAGTGGCTTCTTTGTCCTAGTTGGTCAGCCAAGTTCTGTACGTGCCGATGTGGTCAATCAAACCCCTGCTCAAGTAGTGCCAGACGCACCTTCGGTGAGTGAAAAGAGTGACTTACCAGTAGAAGTTTTCAAAGAAGCAGTCGATACAGCTCTCCCTTCAGAACAGGTAGACTCAACACCTAAAGCAAGCTTGGATGCTACAAGCTCTCCAGAAAAAGTGAATGTAGCTGATAAAGACCAAGTGGTAGCGCCAAAAGAAGAAGTTCAAGCAAAACCAGAATCTAAGAAAGAAACAGAAGATGCGCTTAAACCTGTGACAAATCCTGCGCCTACAGTTTCTGGACAAGACCGTGAAGCAAGTGAAGCTCAACCAGCAACTACTCCAGCTGAAGTGCAAAAAGGCGTAGCCGACAACACCAAAGATACAGTAGACGTCCCAGCTACTTACTTGGATAAAGCTAACTTCCCTGGTCCATTCACAGCTGGTGTCAACCAAGTTATTCCTTACGAGTTCTTCGCCGGTGACGGTATGTTAACTCGTCTTATCTTGAAAGCTTCTGATAAAGCCCCATGGTCAGACAACGGTTCAGCTAAAAATCCGGCTCTTCCACCAGTAGAAAAATTGGGCAAAGGTCTCTACTTCTACGAAGTGGACTTGGCCGGTACCCAAGGTAAGTCAGATAAGGATCTTCTTGACCTCTTGAAACAAAATGGCACTCAAAGCTATAAAGCAACTATCAAAGTGTACGGTGCTAAAGATGGTAAGGCTGATTTGACTAATCTCGTAGCAACTAAGGATTTGGATGTCAATTTGAATGGCTTAACCACTCCAGCTGAAGTCCAAAAAGGCGTAGCTGATAATACTAAAGACACAGTGGATGTTCCAGCAACTTACTTGGATAAAGCCAATTTCCCAGGCCCATTCACAGCCGGTGTTAACCAAGTCATTCCATATGAATTCTTCGCTGGTGATGGTATGTTGACTCGCCTTATCTTGAAAGCATCCGACAAAGCTCCATGGTCAGACAACGGTTCAGCTAAAAACCCCGCTCTTCCACCAGTGGAAAAATTGGGCAAAGGCCTTTACTTCTACGAAGTAGACTTGGCAGGTACCCAAGGTAAATCTGATAAAGAGCTTCTAGACCTCTTGAAACAAAACGGCACTCAAAGTTATAAAGCTACTATCAAAGTGTACGGTGCGAAGGACGGCAAGGCCGATTTGACTAATCTCGTAGCGACAAAAGATTTGGATGTCAACTTGAACGGCTTAACTACTCCAGCTGAAGTGCAAAAAGGTGTGGCCGACAATACTAAAGACACAGTAGATGTGCCAGCTACTTACTTGGATAAAGCGAACTTCCCTGGTCCATTCACAGCTGGTGTCAACCAAGTCATTCCATACGAATTCTTCGCTGGTGACGGTATGTTAACTCGCCTTATCTTGAAAGCCTCAGACAAGGCTCCGTGGTCAGACAATGGTTCAGCTAAAAATCCAGCCCTTCCACCAGTAGAAAAATTAGGCAAAGGTCTCTACTTCTATGAAGTAGATTTGGCAGGAACTCAAGGAAAATCAGACAAAGATTTGCTTGACCTCTTGAAACAAAACGGCACTCAAAGCTACAAGGCAACTATCAAGGTATACGGTGCCAAAGATGGCAAGGCTGATTTGACTAATCTCGTAGCAACAAAAGATTTGACAGTGAACTTGAATGGACATCAGTCTATTATTCCTATGCAGTCAGGCTCCGCCCCATCTTCTAATGGTTCAGCCATGTCGGCTCCAATGATGAATAGTCATCAAGATGCGTCTAGGATGAACGCTCAAATGCCAGCTGCTAGTCAGGATAAGATGATGCCTAACAAAGAGCAGGACAAAACCATGAATGCTAGCCAGCCTATGGCAACACCAGGCATGAAACAAGATCAAGATCAAGTTCCAGCAGCCTCAAGCAAAATGTCTGATGAAGGCAAGATGGCATCTAATAACAAGGTATCAAGTCCGATGATGGCTGCCCAAATGAAAGACCAAAAAGATATGCTTCCATATACTGGTGAAGCCCAAACATCAATGGCTACTCTTGGATTCTTTGGATTAGCTTTGGCCGGACTTCTAGGTGGACTCGGTTTGAAAGCTAAAAAAGAAGAAAATGACTAGTCTAGCTACAGACTTTCTATCTAGGATATGAAAAATCCAGATATCGTTTAGAATGTTCGTAAAGAGATAAAAATAGTGTTATACTATTGTGGTATAGCACTGTTTTTTTCAAAGGAGAGACAGATGGGAAAGACAATTTTACTCGTGGATGACGAGGTAGAAATCACAGATATTCATCAACGTTATCTGGTTCAGGCAGGATACCAAGTACTGGTGGCCCATGATGGAGTGGAGGCCTTGGAAATCTTCAAGCGAAAAGCGATTGATTTGATTATTACAGATATCATGATGCCTCGGATGGATGGTTATGATTTGATTAGCGAAGTTCAGTATCAATCTCCGGATCAGCCTTTTCTCTTTATCACGGCTAAGACAAGCGAGCAGGACAAGATTTACGGCCTGAGCTTGGGGGCAGATGACTTCATTGCCAAGCCCTTTAGCCCTCGTGAGTTGGTTTTGCGTGTCCACAATATCTTGCGTCGCCTTCATCGTGGAGGTGAGACAGAAGTCGTCAGTCTCGGGGATTTACGGATGAATCACGGTAGCCATGAGGTCCAAGTCGGAGATGTGGCGCTTGAATTGACTGTCAAATCCTTCGAACTTCTATGGCTTTTAGCCAGCAATCCAGAGCGGGTTTTCTCTAAGACAGACCTCTATGAAAAGGTCTGGCAGGAAGACTATGTGGATGACACTAATACCTTGAATGTTCATATTCATGCTCTTCGACAGGAGTTGGCTAAACATGCCAGCGCAGAAACGCCTACTATAAAAACTGTCTGGGGTTTGGGATACAAAATTGAGAAAGCACGAGGTAGTCAATGAAATTAAAAAGTTATATTTTAGTGGGGTATATCATTTCAACACTTCTAACGATTATCGTGGTTTTTTGGGCTGTTCAAAAAATGCTGATTGAGAAAAGCGAGATTTACTTTTTGCTTGGAATGACCATCGTTGCCAGCCTTGTCGGTGCTGGGATTAGTCTCTTTCTCCTGTCGCCGGTATTTACGTCGTTGGGCAAACTCAAGGAACATGCCAAGCGGGTAGCGGACAAGGATTTTCCTTCAAATCTGGAGGTTCAAGGTCCTGTAGAATTTCAACAATTAGGGCAAGCTTTCAATGAAATGTCCCATGATTTGCAGGCCACCTTTGATTCCTTGGAAGAAAGCGAACGAGAAAAGGGCTTGATGATTGCCCAGCTATCGCATGATATCAAGACCCCCATCACTTCGATCCAAGCGACGGTAGAAGGGATTTTGGATGGGGTTATCAAGGAAGGAGAACAGGAGCATTATCTAGCAACTATTGGGCGTCAGACGGAAAGACTCAATAAACTGGTTGAAGAGTTGAATTTTTTGACTCTAAATACAGCTAGAAATCAGGTGGAAACGACCAGCAAGGACAGTATTTTTTTGGACCAGCTCTTGATTGAGTGCATGAGTGAATTTCAATTCTTGATTGAGCAGGAGGAACGAGATGTCCATTTGCAGGTAATTCCAGAGTCTGCCCGGATTGAAGGAGATTATGCCAAGCTTTCTCGCATCTTGGTGAATCTGGTCAATAACGCTTTTAAATATTCTGCTCCAGGAACCAAGCTGGAAGTGGTGGCTAAGCTGGAGCAGAACCAGCTTTCAATCAGTGTGACCGATGAGGGACAGGGCATTGCCCCAGAGGATTTGGAGAATATTTTCAAACGCCTTTATCGTGTAGAAACTTCGCGTAATATGAAAACAGGTGGTCATGGATTAGGACTTGCGATTGCGCGTGAATTGGCCCATCAATTGGGTGGAGAAATCACAGTTACCAGCCAGTACGGCCTCGGAAGCACCTTTACCCTCCTTCTTAACCTCTCTGGTAATGAAAATAAAGCTTAAAAACCCTTTACAAATCTAGCCATTCATGGTAAAATGGATTTTGTGTGAAATATCAGCAGGAAAGCATGAAGCTCGTCAACAGGTGTCTTATGATAAGTAACCTTGGCTGTTTAGGCGAAGGGCATCTGCACGAATCAGGGCTTTCTAAGTGACTATTTCCACCGAAATATTATTTATATCAGGAGGACATACACATGTCACGTTATACAGGACCATCTTGGAAACAAGCTCGTCGCCTTGGCCTTTCACTTACAGGTACAGGTAAAGAATTGGCACGTCGTAACTACGTACCAGGACAACACGGACCAAACAACCGTTCTAAATTGTCAGAATACGGTTTGCAATTGGCTGAAAAACAAAAACTTCGTTTCACTTACGGTGTAGGTGAAAAACAATTCCGTAACTTGTTCGTACAAGCTACAAAAATCAAAGGTGGAATCCTAGGTTTCAACTTCATGCTTCTTTTGGAACGTCGTTTGGATAACGTTGTTTACCGTCTTGGTCTTGCGACTACTCGTCGTCAAGCTCGTCAATTCGTAAACCACGGTCACATCCTTGTTGACGGAAAACGCGTTGATATCCCATCATACCGCGTAACTCCAGGTCAAGTAATCTCAGTTCGTGAGAAATCATTGAAAGTTCCAGCTATCCTTGAAGCAGTAGAAGCTACTCTTGGACGTCCAGCATTCGTATCATTCGACGCTGAAAAATTGGAAGGTTCATTGACTCGTTTGCCAGAACGCGACGAAATCAACCCAGAAATCAACGAAGCACTTGTCGTTGAATTCTACAACAAAATGCTTTAATTTTAAGATATATCTTACAGAAAGCCTACAACAGTGGGCTTTTTGCTTTGTCTTAAAAGGTTGATTTCTGGGTTTGTCCCCCTTTCTGTCCCCCTTCACAAAGAACTAACAGCTTTCTCATAAAATGAGACGGCTTTAGACCTCCAATGTCCTGATAAATGTAGATGGACGAAAGTTTACAAGACAGATATTAGAGAGTTTAAATCAGAAAGTGTAAGGATAAATCTGTAAAGATGTAAATTCAATAATAAATATGATATAATCAAGATAATAAGGATAGAGGTTGAAAAGTATCCGCCTCCAACGCGCCACTTATAGTGGGTCGAGAAATGCGGGCGACATCCGGCGGTCCCGCCTATCCTTGCAAATAAATCAGCCCTTAGCTACGAATATAAGGGCTTTTTGCTTTGTCTTAAAAGCTTGATTTCTGGGTTTGTTTAGAGATTTGCTAGTAAGGTTATTTGTGTATCTAAGTCTATCTATGCCAAGAACTAAGCGATGTTAATGATATAAATCTGGTATGACATAATGTTTTGGCCCCCTCACTTTAAGGAAGGGAGGTGTTACATATGTTAGAAACTTTACTCACAGTGTTTCTAGCTCCGTTACTGATTAACGTGTTATCTGAGCTTTTCAAGTTATGGCTTAAGAAACGAAAAAAGTAATGGTTAACCCTTTTAGAGGGTAGCAAAAAACCCCATCGGTGGCACGGTGGGGTTTTTTAAGTTACATATGCTGTAACTTTACTCACATTGTAAGTTCATTCTAACACAACCCCTCCGACATTTCAAGCTTTTGTTTTGATATTCCTCAGAGTGTGTTTGTGGTTTGAGTTCGATTCACTGAAATTAGCCCACGCGCTACTAGCCTCCATTTTACAGCAAAGAAATCAACTCTTTTCTAGGGGATTTCCGCCCTCATTTTTGTCTTTTGTGCTAAAATAGACTTATAAATTGAAAATAAGGAATGTTTATGAAATCAGGTAATGGTTTTTGGAAAGGCTGTCTCTATTTTTGGGGCTTCTTGTTCTTATTGGGCCTTTTGGTTCAATATGCTCTTCCGCTTGCGGCTTGTGTCCTGCTAGGCTATGGTGGTTATCGCCTCTACAAACGCTTACGCTATCCTCTTTTGCAGGATCGTTCGCTCGATGATCGGATTGAGCTTTTAAAAGCTCGTATTCGTCAGGCGGACAAGGATATTCAGCAATTAGAGGGAACTTTAGTAGAAAAAGGCTCAGAGTCCTATAAGAGTTTGGCTAATCAAGTATTAATCGAACTGCGGGAAATCCATCAGGAGGCGGAACGTCTCAAGTCCTATATCGATGCTGATGTCTACAACCGTATTGACAAAAAGGTTCGTACAGTGAGGGCAACTATCGATGTTCAGCTAGAACGTTTGGATAGAGAAAGTCAGGTAGATCTTGAAAATGCGGAGCCAGAGGAATTAGCTCCAGAATTGTCCCAGACCTTGGCCAATATTGCCATTGATCATCAGGCTATTTTAGACAAGATTGCCACCTCTGCTGATGGTGATAAGGAAGAATTGACGGCCATTCATAGTTTGAAGATGGAGAAATTCCAAACGATTTTAGAAGGCTATTTAAAGATTAAGGCCAATCCGAAGAACTATAATCGAGCAGAAGAACGCTTGCAACAAGCTAAAGCAGCCATCGAACAATTTGACCTTGAGCTAGACCAAGTCTTGAGAGAACTCAATGAAACAGATATGCGTAATTTTGATATCAGTTTGCGTATTCTAGAAAAAGATCGTAAAGAATAGGTTAGAAACAAAGGAGTAACCATGACAGAATTTAATTTTGATATTGACCAGATTGCCAATAATACGGTAGCTAAGGTGGATAAAACAACCCAAATCATCGAGACAAATACTGGCTCAGACAAGACCTTGACCTTCCTTGAAAAGTTGAGCCCTGAGCAGCAAGAAGGAATCAAGGCGCACGTGCCCCAGTTAGTAGACCAGTTTGTCACCAATCAAAATGCTCTCTTAGATTTTGGACAGTCTGCTGTAGAAGGTGTGAACAATACGGTCAATCGTATCTTGTCAGAACAAAAGAAACTGCAGATTCCCCAAGTGGATGACTTACTCAAGAATACCAACCGTGAGTTGCAAGGCTTTGTAGTCAAATACAAGAACGCTGAAATTGCTGAGTTAGAAGAGAAGCCAAACTTTTTGCAACGATTGTTTAACAAGAGCAAGAATACCTTACAAGAATTTTACTTTGACTCAAAAACAGTGGAGCAAAAGCTTGATGGCATGGCTGCCGCAGTGGTCAAGCAAGAAGATGTGCTAGCTCGAAATATCGTCTCTGCTGAGATGTTGATTGAGGACAATACCAAATCCATTGAAAATCTAGTGGGAGTGATTTCCTTTATCGAAGCCAGCCAGACAGAAGCTGGCAAGCGCGCTGCCGAACTAAAGGCCCAAGTTGACCAACTCGATACAAGTACGGTAGAATACCAAACCAAGTCACAAGAATTGGCCCGCATGGCTGAAGTGGTTAATACCCTTGAACAACAACACACTGAGTATGTCAGCCGTCTCTATGTTGCCTGGGCAACAACACCTCAGATGCGTAATCTTGTGAAGGTGTCATCTGATATGCGCCAAAAATTGGGCATGCTTCGTCGCAATACGATTCCAACAATGAAGCTTTCCATTGCCCAACTGGGTATTTTGCAACAATCAATGAAATCAGGTGTCGTGGCAGATGCCATTGTCAATGCCAATAATGCTGCCCTTCAGATGCTAGCTGAAACCAGCAAGGAAGTGATTCCGCAGATGGAGAGAATTGCACAAAGCCCGACAGTCGCTGTCGAATCTGTTACCAAACTGGCTGAAAGTCTGGTTGCACAAAACCAAGGCATCGTCGCAGCTATTGAATTGGGACGCCAGAAACGTGCCCAACTAGAAACAACCATCGTCAAGTCCGCAGAAATGATCAACGATTCTGTCAAACTACGCGATGAAAAAATCGTCCAAGCCCTTCTAGACCAAGGAAAGGCCGCTCAGAAAGAAGTACAAGAATAATACACAAGTCCCCTGTAATGTAGATTTGCAGGGGATTTTGCTTGTTTTAGTAGAAGTTTGAAGGTCAGGGAATTATTGCTACAAGGATGTCTTCTTTATCGATGCCTCAAAAGAGTTTGAAAAAGGGAAAAATCAAAACAATATGACCGAAGACCATATTGCCAAGATTTTGGAGACTTATCAAAAACGCGAGAATGTCGAGAAGTTTGCCCATCTAGCCAGCTTTGAAGAGATTGTCGAAAATGACTACAACCTCAACATTCCGCGCTATGTCGATACCTTTGAGGAAGAACCCGTAGTTCCCCTCGCCGACCTCGCCGACCATCTCGCAGAGATTGATAAAGAGATTGGAGAGGTAGAAGCCAGACTCGCACACATGCGCAGCCAGCTAGTAGGCACAACACCAGAAGCCCAAGCAGAATTAACCGCCTATCTCGAAAAGTTGAATGAGATATAGAGACTTGTGAGAATACTCTGCTAAAAATTTAGAAAAATAAAATGACAGTAGAAAATCTATTGTCATTTTTTGTTATTGGTGACTACAACAAAGTTCATCCTTAAATGTTTGAAAGTTTACTTCTTTCTTCAATATCATTTTTAATACATTCTTCCAATACCTTTGCATCAACATAGATTACATTCCCAATCATTTTTGCAGGAATATTCATAGACAGTACTTGTAAAGAATATTTTTTAACGAGTGGTTCAAGTTTTGAGCCGTTTATATTGTTGTTAATGGCAGGGAAAATGATATCTTCCCATGAAAATGTGTAGTTATAGATTGTTTTGTTAAATCCAAGCTCTCTGACTTTAACCATATCATGTATGCGAATAAGTTTTACTAGTATATTAATACCATCAATATTCTTGGCTTTATAATTTTCACGTAAGTCTTTAAAAGAAGTATAGTTCTTGAAGGCAAGATAAGCCAGTAGAATAATTAAAATTAAAGGGATAATGCCTTTAGACGTTAGCAAGTCACTTATAGCTGTCAACTTAAAAGTAAGTATGAAGTTGATAACAACTGCGTACAAAATAGCTAGTAGTGGCAATTTTACAAATAAAAAAGATTTGTATTTTATGGAAGTAATGGTATTGCTTTCTTTAAATTTTATTTTCATAAATGTTTCTCCTTAAATATTATCAGTTGAAAGAATATAGAGAAAGACTATGTAATGTTAGTTTTATAATAAAACACCCCATCAGCTAGATATTTTGTCTAACTAATAGGGTGTAAGTCATGAAACGGAATGACCTATTACTTAACTTCTGTAAACACAACGTGTTTGCGAAGTTTTGGTGAGTATTTCTTCAATTGAAGACGGTCTGGAGTGTTACGTTTGTTTTTAGAAGTAAGGTACAAGCGTTCACCAGATTCTTTGTGTTCAAGTGTAATATTTACGCGCATGGTATCTCCCTTCTATTATTCAGCTGATGCAGCTTTAGCAATTTTACGTCCTTTGTAGTATCCTTTAAGTGATACACGGTGAGAACGTGAGTAATCTCCAGTAGTTTCGTCAAAGTTTACAGATGGAGCTGTTACTTTGTAGTGTGTACGACGTTTGTTTTTCTTCGCTTTTGAAGTGCGACGTGCAGGTACTGCCATTTTGATTTCTCCTTTAGGTATTTATATTCGATTCAATCTACTGATTTTCATCAACCATACTAGGATAACACATTTTTTTTGTAAAGTAAAGTTACTTGACAAAAAAAGATGAAAAAATTCTCCTGTCAGACCTAGCAGACAGGAGAAAGTGTTAAATATCAATCTCAAATGGTTCGTCAATGGTTTCTGATACGTATTTTCCGTCTTTTTTCCGTTGCTTGACACATTCTGTGAGGAGATACTCGATTTGCCCATTGACTGAACGAAAGTCGTCTTCTGCCCATGATGCGAGTGCAGCGTATAACTTTGTTGAGAGTCTAAGGGGGATCTGCTTTTTTTTAGCTTCAGCCATCTTTAGTAAAGACTTCCTGTGTTGACAATTGGTTGTGCATCATGATTGCCACAGAGAACGACTAGGAGATTTGAAACCATGGCAGCTTTTCGTTCTTCGTCAAGCTCGACCAATTCCCCTTCATTGAGTCGTTCTAGTGCCATTTCAACCATTCCTACAGCACCATCCACAATCATCTTACGGGCATCAATAATGGCAGATGCTTGTTGGCGTTGAAGCATGACAGCAGCAATTTCTGGAGCGTAAGCTAGGTAAGTAATACGTGCTTCAAGGATTTCCAAGCCAGCATCCTCAACACGACTTTGGATTTCCTCACGAATACGGTTAGCTACAATCTCACTAGAACCACGGAGACTACCTTCATCTGCTTGCCCGTCACCTGTAGTATCCACATTAGGAGAGACATCGTAAGGATAGATGCGGACAATATTTCGGAGGGCGCTATCACATTGCAATGAAAGATATTCTTTGTAGTTGTCCACATTGAAGACTGCTTTGGCTGTATCAACAACTCTCCAAGTTACCGCGATCCCGATTTCTACGGGATTTCCTAGACAATCATTGATTTTTTGGCGAGAATTGCTCAAGGTCATAACCTTGAGGGAAATCTGTTTTTTGCCAATTTCAAGATTTACATCATTGCCATTTGATGATTTCATTCCTGACAAAGGAGATTTTGTGCTAACATCACCACTTTGTCCCAGTCTAGTGTGATTTGCAGGGTTGACTGCTACGCTGAAGGGATTAACAAAGTAAAAACCAGGTTCTTTGATGGTACCTGTATAGTTACCAAAAAGGGTCAAAACCAGAGCTTCCTGAGGTTTGACAACTTTTAAACCAGCATGAGCTAGGCCTGCAATTAAGCTTAATAAAAGTCCGATAATAATTCCAAAAATGTTTTCCGAACCAACACCCATTATAAATATAAAGATACCGAGTACGAGCGCCAATTCAATGAGAATCAATGCGAATACACCATTTGGTTTTGAATTGATTAGTTTTTCAGTCATAAGAATGACCTCCTATTATTTGATATCTAAATGATATCACTTTAATTTATAAAGTCAAGAAATAAATGTAACATTTTTAAATAAAATATTTCTGTATAGAATTTTCTGAAAATTCAAGAATTTTCTTCTGTTCATTGCTTTTAAAATGTGCTATAATAGTAAAAACTGAAATGGGAGGGAATAAATGACTGAATTAGATAAACGTCACCGCAGTAGCATTTATGATAGTATGGTAAAATCACCAAACCGTGCCATGCTTCGTGCGACTGGTATGACAGATAAGGACTTTGAAACACCGATTGTTGGGGTAATTTCGACTTGGGCGGAAAATACGCCATGTAATATCCACTTGCATGATTTTGGGAAATTAGCTAAAGAAGGTGTCAAATCGGCAGGTGCTTGGCCTGTGCAGTTTGGGACTATCACTGTAGCGGACGGGATTGCTATGGGAACGCCTGGTATGCGCTTCTCTTTGACATCTCGTGATATCATTGCGGACTCAATCGAGGCGGCTATGGGAGGCCACAACGTGGATGCCTTCGTCGCTATCGGTGGTTGTGACAAGAACATGCCTGGTTCTATGATTGCCATTGCTAATATGGATATTCCAGCAATTTTCGCCTACGGTGGAACTATTGCACCGGGAAATCTTGATGGCAAAGACATCGACTTGGTTTCTGTTTTTGAGGGTATCGGAAAATGGAATCACGGTGACATGACAGCTGAGGACGTAAAACGTCTTGAATGTAATGCCTGTCCTGGCCCTGGTGGCTGTGGCGGTATGTATACTGCTAATACCATGGCGACTGCTATCGAAGTTCTCGGTATGAGTTTGCCAGGGTCTTCCTCTCACCCAGCTGAATCAGCTGATAAGAAAGAAGATATCGAAGCAGCAGGACGTGCTGTTGTTAAGATGCTGGAGCTCGGTCTCAAACCGTCAGATATCTTGACTCGTGAAGCCTTTGAAGATGCCATCACTGTAACTATGGCTCTCGGTGGTTCTACAAATGCCACTCTTCACTTGCTTGCCATTGCCCATGCTGCCAATGTTGACTTGTCTCTTGAGGACTTCAATACGATTCAAGAACGTGTGCCTCACTTGGCTGACTTGAAACCATCTGGTCAGTATGTCTTCCAAGACCTCTACGAAGTCGGTGGTGTGCCTGCGGTTATGAGATATCTCTTGGCGAATGGCTTCCTTCATGGCGACCGTATTACATGTACTGGTAAGACAGTCGCTGAGAACTTAGCTGACTTTGCAGACCTTACACCAGGTCAAAAAGTTATTATGCCACTTGAAAATCCAAAACGTGCGGATGGTCCGCTTATCATCTTGAACGGAAACCTTGCTCCTGACGGTGCGGTTGCCAAGGTATCAGGTGTTAAAGTGCGTCGTCACGTTGGGCCAGCTAAGGTCTTTGACTCAGAAGAAGATGCGATTCAGGCCGTTCTGACAGATGAAATCGTTGATGGCGATGTAGTCGTTGTTCGTTTCGTTGGACCTAAAGGTGGTCCTGGTATGCCTGAGATGCTGTCACTTTCATCAATGATTGTCGGTAAAGGTCAGGGAGACAAGGTCGCTCTCTTAACAGATGGCCGTTTCTCTGGCGGTACTTATGGTCTGGTTGTGGGACATATCGCCCCTGAAGCTCAGGATGGTGGACCAATTGCCTACCTCCGTACAGGTGATATCGTTACGGTTGACCAAGATACCAAAGAAATTTCCATGGCCGTATCCGAAGAAGAACTTGAAAAACGAAAAGCAGAAACAACCTTGCCACCACTTTATAGCCGTGGTGTCCTTGGTAAATATGCCCATATCGTATCATCTGCTTCACGCGGAGCCGTGACAGACTTCTGGAATATGGACAAGTCAGGTAAAAAATAAACTCAAAAAGCAAGCCAACTTCGGCTTGCTTTTTTTCATCTTTAAAAGATATTGACCTGCTTAACGAGGTGGTAGTCCAAGGGCAATGCGGCCGTAGCGACTGATTCGTGTGATTTTCCAAGCAGGCGACCAGGTAACTTCAACCTTGACATCTTCGATACCATCGATTTGTTTCAGACCTGCGACGATTTCGATAGGCAGGCTTTCGGCGCAATCACAGGCGGTGTCGGTGAAGGTCATGACAATCTTGCAGAGCCCAGTTTCATCCAGATTAATTTCATAAATCAGTCCTAGATTGTAAACATCCAATTCCACATCTGTATCAAAAACCTTCTCTAGTTTTTCGATAATTTGGTCTTGTAAGGCCAAAGCACGGTCATTGATTTTGATATCCTCTCTCATTATAGTCCCTCCACGTGATAAATATCCTCTATTTTCTCATAATTCTGACAATTTGGCAAGTTTTTGATGAATTTTCTGAAAAGACTCTCTTGAGATTTTCTTCTCTCACTGTTTTAATCCCTCTATTTATGGTAAAATAAGACTATTAAGTTTAAAGAGGATTCCCTATGAAATTACAAAAACCAAAAGGAACGCAGGATATCTTGCCTGCTGAATCTGCCAAATGGCAGTACGTTGAGGGCTTTGCCCGTGAGATTTTCAAGCGCTATAACTATGCAGAAGTGCGCACGCCTATTTTTGAGCATTACGAGGTCATCAGTCGCTCTGTCGGAGATACGACCGATATCGTAACCAAGGAAATGTATGATTTCTATGACAAGGGTGACCGCCATATCACCCTCCGTCCAGAAGGAACTGCGCCAGTTGTCCGTTCCTATGTGGAAAATAAACTCTTCGCCCCAGAAGTGCAAAAGCCAAGTAAGTTCTACTACATGGGACCTATGTTCCGCTATGAGCGTCCACAGGCAGGGCGTTTGCGCCAGTTCCATCAGATTGGTGTTGAGTGTTTTGGCTCTAGCAATCCAGCTACCGATGTGGAAACCATTGCTATGGCAGCCCATTTCTTGAAAGAAATCGGCATCCAAGGTGTCAAACTACACCTCAATACGCTTGGAAATCCTGAGAGCCGTGCGGCTTATCGTCAGGCCTTGATTGACTATTTGACACCGCTCAAGGAGACCTTGTCTAAGGATAGCCAACGTCGTTTGGAGGAAAATCCTCTCCGTGTCTTGGACTCTAAGGAAAAAGAAGACAAGGTGGCAGTGGAGAATGCGCCGTCTATCTTGGATTTCCTTGATGAAGAAAGCCAAGCTCATTTTGATGCTGTGCGTCAGATGTTGGAAAATCTTGGAGTAGACTACATCATCGATACCAATATGGTGCGTGGTTTGGACTACTACAACCACACCATTTTCGAGTTCATTACTGAGATTGAGGGCAATGACTTGACAGTTTGTGCGGGAGGTCGCTACGATGGCTTGGTTGCCTACTTTGGTGGTCCTGAAACTACTGGATTTGGTTTTGGACTTGGTGTAGAGCGCCTGCTTCTCATTCTTGAAAAGCAAGGTGTAGCCCTCCCTATCGAAAACGCCCTAGATGTCTATATCGCAGTCTTGGGTGAAGGAGCAAATGTCAAGGCCTTGGAATTAGTACAAGCTCTTCGCCAACAAGGATTCAAAGCAGAGCGTGATTATCTTAACCGTAAACTAAAAGCTCAGTTCAAGTCAGCCGATGTCTTTGCGTCTAAGACACTTATCACTCTAGGAGAGAGTGAAATCCAGACTAGAAAAGTCGTGGTTAAGAATAATCAAATTCGAAATGCTAAGAATAATTTTAATATCAACAAATACAAGGAAAAAGTAGAGGTGTCACTTGAGGCTATCAGCCAAAACTTCTCAGAAATCTTTGAAAAATTAGGCTTTTAATAGTAGATAAACTGGTCAGGACCTTACTCCTGACCTTTTTCTTTTGCAAAATGACAAAAATCATAAACTTTTTGACAAATATGCTTGTCAAAAAGAAAAAGATGTGTTACAATAAATTCAAGTTAAGAAATAGGAACCAGAAAGGAGCTATGATGTGGGTACTAGGATTTATACTATTTATGATTTTCTTTTATTCTAATGGTTCTAAAAAAATCAAGAAACTAGAGAATAAAATCAAAAAGCTTGAGCGAAAAGAGAAAGGAAATATAGAAATGTCAAGATTATTACAAGAATTGATTGGGGAAAAACCAACAATCGTTGGAGAATTATTTGGAACAAATAATTGGGAAGTTGTGGATGTTGATGAGGAATGGGTCAAGCTACGACGTGTAGATAATACGGGAAAAGAAAAATTCAAACTACAACGTATTGAGGATATCCAAACCGTTGAATTTGACGGAGAGTAGGTGTGTGACATGCAACTTAAAAATCGTTTAAAAGAGCTGCGGGCTCGCGATGGCCTCAATCAAACCGAACTAGCCAAGCTAGCAGAGGTTTCCAGACAGACCATTAGCCTATTAGAACGGGACGAATACACCCCATCCGTTGTGATTGCCTTGAAAATATCTCAGATTTTCAACGAAACAGTCGAATCGGTATTTCGCTTGGAGGAGGATGAGTGATGAACATGTATAGGGTGGTTTATTTTATGAGTGTTCTTGCCCTTATTGTGAATGCATTTGCTATGATTGGAACATTACTGGGTTGGTTCTATTTTGTTGAAAGTAAGTATTTGTTTTGGATTAACTTAGTCCTCTTGTCCATTTTCAATCGGTTGAAGAAAAAGGAGAAAAAGGAGAGAAATGATGAACAAGTATAAAGTGATTTATTATGTAGTTGCCATAGCTCTATTAGTCAGCGTATTTCTACTGATTGGGATGGACCTAGGCTGGTTTAGTCCCTATCAAAGTAACAAATTTGTTTGGGCCTATTTTGCCCTCATACCAGTAATTGAATGGATTGAAAAGAAATCAAAAAATCTAGCAAGTGAAAAAGGAGAATGAATATGAAAAAGAAAAAGAAACGTGTATTGTTATTTTTAATGGCTTTTATCTTGGGAGGCTTCTTGGGCATGTTTGCAGGGATGTTTCAGACCTATACCGAAAAACACGGAACCATTTTAGATGTCAAAACCGTGATTCCATGGATATCATCTATTTGCTTACTGTTAGGTTTCATTAGTATGTTTTTGACGTTCAATTTCTTAAAGAAAAGTAGAAAATTTCACTCCTTGTATCAAGAGGAAATGGACGATGATCTGAATGAAAGCTATTATGTACAAATGTATCGTAATCTCGAGTTTGGAACTATTGCTTTTAATAGTGCAGGCGTAGTGATTTTATTAGCTCTTTTCATCTCAGGTAGTGAAGTAGTTGTACTAAATATTAGCTATATAACCTTATCTCTTTCTTTTTTGGCATTAGTGATGATTTTCAGTGCTCAAAAATATCTATATAAAACCATTGCAATCGTTCGTCAGTTTGATTTGGAGTTTTTCTCAACTCCCAAGGATGTCTTAGAGTACGTAAATTCTTATGATGAAGGGGAGCGTCAGGCTAATTTGGAACAGAGTTTTCGAATTTTATTCCAATTAAATCAGTATGTCTTGCCGGGTCTCTACTTTTTGATCGATCTCTTTTCCTTACTGACAGGAGAGATTCAGTTACTAGCCTTCTTGCTTGTAGGAGCAATCCATATTTATATCAATGTGATGCAGTTACCTATGGTAAAACGTTATTTCAAATAAAGGAGTTTCTATGATTCGTGTTGAAAATGTAAGCAAAAGTTTTGGGAGCAAAAAAGCTCTTCACCAGATTTCTTTTGAGATTAAGGAGGGTGAAATCTTTGGTTTTCTTGGCCCTTCTGGCTCAGGTAAAACAACCATGATCAATGTCTTAACAGGTCAGTTGGCTGCAGATCAAGGTAACACAATTTTGTTAGGTAAGAATTCTCAAGATTTAACTTCAAATGATTTGGAACAAATCGGTATAGTTAGTGATGGCAGTGGTTTTTATGAAAAGATGAGTCTTTACAAAAATCTGCTCATTTACGCTAAGTTATATGGTCTCAAGTCAGATAGAGTAGTTCAGGTGCTCCAACAGGTTGGATTGGCAGATGCTAAAGATATTATCGCAGAAAAGTTATCTACAGGAATGAAACAACGAATGTTCTTGGCCCGTGCCCTTCTGAATGCTCCTAAGATTCTCTTTCTAGATGAGCCAACCAGTGGCTTAGACCCTACAACATCTAAGATGATTCATACCCTACTTCAAGAATTAAAGCAGGCGGGGACAACTATCTTTCTGACCACGCATGATATGAATGAAGCAACTCTGCTTTGTGATCGCTTATCTCTTTTGAATAAGGGTAACCTAATAGAGTATGGAAGTCCGCAAGATATCATCCAGAAGTACCATGTGGATAAGAAAGTACGTGTGGTTTATAATGATGGACGAGAACAGATCGTTCCATTTGAAGAATTACCACAATTAGACACGACAGATTTGATGGTGGTTCACTCTTGTGAGCCGACACTAGAAGAAATCTTTATCAGATTGACAGGAGAAAAGTTAGATGTTTAGAAAATTAAATGCCCTACTATGGTTAAGAGTGCAAGTTCTTATTAGCAATTCAACTTTGTTAGCGACTTTATTGATACCTTTTGGTATTGCTGTTTTATATAATGAATTTTTAAATAAGAATGGACAATTGAGCCTATTTTTACTATCTTCTAGCTTGACGATGGTCTTGAGCATGGGAAGTGGTTATATGGTATCGATTATGATGGCAGAAGATAAGGAAAAACGAAATCTTAAATCACTCATCCTAAGTGGTGTGACAGCAACAGAATATACTTTCAGTATGCTTGTTCTCCCTATTCTGATAATGTTACTTGCTATGATTGTACTTCCCATCTATCTTAGAGTAGATGTATCTGGTTATTTATTTGCTTACGTTATCTATTTGCTCCTAGCAACTATTAGTATTATTTTTCTCAACCTTCTAATCGGTGCGGTGTCAGATACTCAATCTAAAGCGCAAGTTTATAGTATCTTCCCTATGTTAATTGTCTCTTTTTTACCTATAATTGCTCTTCAAAATGATACGGCTCAGAAAGTGTTAGATTACTCGTTCGTCGGTCCTATTGTAAATCTTTTAAATAAAAAAGGTGGAGAAATATCTTTTTCTAACATCGGTATGTTACTTGCCTGGGTACTTGTATTAGGAATAGCAAACTTCTTTGTATTGAAAAATAGCTATAAAGCAAGATAGGAGTTATTTATGAAACTACTTAAAAACCTTGGCTGGTTTCTTCTAGCCATTCTATCCTTTTACTTTATCTATGGTCTGGTTCAGAGCATGGCTCTGTCAGCTCTTGGACTAGGGGCTTCAATCTTTGGAGTCTTACCACTTTATATCGCCCTGTCAGGAGCCTATGTTTATGGAGTTTACAGATGGTATCAGACAGAAAAGGTTAGCATCCAGACGACTGCTTTTAATCGTCATATCTGGTTGCCTACTCTGGTTTTGCTAGTGGCTATTACAGCCCAGTTCTTTTTACCAGAAGATCCGTCGGTCAGTCAACAAATCGTATCTCAACTGACAGTGGAACAGCCTGCATTTGGTTTCTTTATGGTGGTGGTCTTTGCTCCTTTGACGGAAGAACTTATCTTTAGAGGGATGTTAGCACGCTACCTCTTTCCTAAGCAGGACAATAGTAAACAAACTCTGATTTTTCTTCTGGTATCCAGTGTTCTGTTTGCCTTGATTCATTTCCCAGGTGATGTGCAACAATTTTTTGTCTATTTTAGCCTTGGTTTTAGTTTGGGCTTGGCTTATATTAGCAGAAAAGGTCTGGTCTACAGTATTTCTCTCCACGCTTTGAATAATTTAGTCGGCTTTTTGATGATTCTCATGCTATAATAGAGTCAGGAGGTCACATGAAACGAGTAATTTTATTAGCAGTGATTCAAGCAGTTGTTCTATTTTTCATCATTGGGGCGCTAGCTTATGCCTTTAAGGGCGATTTCTTCTACAACTATCTAGCAGTTGTCTTTGCCCCTATTGCAGGTGTCTTGCGCTTTGGGACAGCTTACACAACGGAAATTGTCTTGCCTCGAAAGGCAGCCGAAATTGCTGAAAAGCGTAAAGCAGGCAAAAATTCAAAATAAGAGAGTCCGGTGATATTTTCATCGGATTTTTGTATTGGCATTAATTTTTAGAGTCTTCACTTGATTTTTAAAGTCAGGCAAACTTTTCTGCTGATTTTCATGAAGAGCCTGCGCTTTTATGGTAAAATAGTAACAGAATAAAAGAGGAGAGAAAACATGAAACGTAGTATGTATGCTGGTCGTGTTCGTGAGGAACACATCGGACAAGAAATAACCTTGAAAGGATGGGTTGGCCGTCGTCGTGACCTTGGTGGTTTGATCTTTATCGATCTTCGTGACCGTGAAGGAATCATGCAGTTGGTTATCAACCCTGAAAAAGTATCTGCAGAGGTCATGGCAACAGCTGAAAGCCTTCGTAGCGAATTTGTCATCGAGGTGACAGGTCAGGTTGCTGCGCGTGAGCAAGCCAATGATAAGTTACCAACTGGTGCAGTTGAGTTAAACGTGACAGCTCTGACAGTGCTTAATACAGCTAAGACAACCCCATTTGAGATTAAGGATGGTATTGAGGCTAATGACGATACGCGTTTGCGTTACCGTTACCTTGACCTTCGTCGTCCAGAAATGTTGGAAAATCTTAAACTTCGTGCTAAGGTGACCCACTCTATCCGCAACTACTTGGATGAGTTGGAGTTTATCGACGTGGAGACACCATTCCTTTCTAAGTCAACGCCTGAAGGGGCGCGTGACTATTTGGTACCATCTCGTGTCAATAAAGGGCATTTTTATGCTCTTCCTCAAAGTCCACAAATCACGAAACAGCTCTTGATGAATGCTGGTTTTGACCGTTACTACCAAATCGTTAAATGTTTCCGTGACGAGGACTTGCGTGGTGACCGCCAGCCTGAGTTTACCCAGGTCGACTTGGAAACATCTTTCCTTACTGAGCAAGAAATCCAAGATATCACAGAAGGATTGATTGCGCGCGTGATGAAAGAAACTAAAGGCATCGAAGTGACGCTTCCATTCCCTCGTATGAAATATGATGATGCTATGGCTCTTTACGGTTCTGACAAGCCAGATACCCGTTTTGACATGTTGCTTCAGGACTTAACAGAAGTGGTTAAAGGTGTTGACTTCAAAGTCTTTTCAGAAGCACCTGCTGTAAAAGCAATTGTAGTCAAAGGCGCAGCGGACAACTACTCACGTAAAGACATCGACAAGATGACGGAAGTAGCCAAACAATATGGTGCCAAAGGTCTTGCTTGGGTCAAGGTGGTTGATGGAGAATTAAACGGACCAGTTGCTAAGTTCTTGACAGGCATCCAAGCAGAATTGACAACAGCGCTTGCTCTTGAAGATAAGGACTTGGTTCTCTTTGTGGCAGATACGCTTGAAGTGGCCAATGCAACACTCGGTGCCCTTCGTGGACGTATCGCCAAAGAGCTTGGATTGATTGATAATGATAAGTTCAACTTCCTTTGGGTAGTTGACTGGCCAATGTTTGAATGGTCTGAAGAAGAAGGTCGCTACATGAGCGCCCACCATCCGTTCACACTTCCACAGGAAGAGACTGCTCACGAATTAGAAGGTGATTTGGCTAAGGTTCGTGCCATTGCTTACGATATCGTCTTGAACGGTTATGAGCTTGGTGGTGGTAGTCTTCGTATCAACCAAAAAGACCTTCAAGAACGTATGTTCAAGGCTCTTGGTTTCTCAGCTGAAGAAGCAAATGACCAGTTTGGTTTCCTTCTTGAAGCCATGGACTATGGTTTCCCACCACATGGTGGCTTGGCTATCGGGCTTGACCGATTTGTCATGCTCTTAGCAGGAGAAGAAAATATCCGTGAAGTCATTGCCTTCCCTAAGAATAACAAGGCAACTGATCCAATGACACAAGCTCCTTCAACAGTAGCGCTCAAACAACTAGAGGAACTCAGCTTACAAGTAGAAGAAGATGAAACAAGCAAAACGAATTAAGCGGTGGCGCTATTATCTGCGCCGCTTTGCTCATCAGATAAAAATTTTACGTGTCTTACAAAGCATCTCTCGCGAAAAATATGATGAGAAGATTTCGGCCTCTCTGGTCTATGGTTTTTTATCAGCAGTAGCGGTCAATTTCTTTTTCCAACCGGGGCATGTGTATTCGAGTGGTGCGACAGGTCTGGCACAGATTATTTCTGCCTTGAGTAATCACTGGTTTGGTTTTCACATTCCGATTTCGCTGACCTTCTACGCCATTAATTTTCCCTTGATGGTCTTGGCTTGGTATCAGATTGGCCATAAGTTTACGATCTTTACCTTTATTACGGTTTCCATGAGTTCCTTCTTTATCCAGTTTGTCCCTGTGGCGACCTTAACGGAGGATCCCATTATCAATGCCCTTTTTGGGGGTGTTGTCATGGGCTTGGGGATTGGTTTCGCTCTTCGAAACAATATCTCAAGTGGTGGGACGGATATCGTCAGCCTAACCATTCGCAAGAAAACGGGTAAGAATGTCGGTAGTATTTCTTTCTTGGTAAATGGGACTATCATGCTGATAGCAGGTTTGACCTTTGGATGGAAATACGCTCTCTACTCTATGATTACTATCTTTGTCTCTAGCCGTGTGACAGACGCTGTCTTTACTAAGCAAAAACGCATGCAGGCTATGATTGTGACTAATCATCCAGAGAAGGTAATTGAAAAAATCCATAAAAAATTGCACCGCGGAGCGACCATGATCCACGATGCAGAAGGAACCTATAATCACGAAAGAAAGGCAGTTTTAATTACTGTCATTACACGTGCAGAGTTTAATGAATTTAAACAGATTATGAAACAGGTGGATCCAAGCGCCTTTGTCTCTGTATCTGAGAATGTTCATATTCTGGGACGATTCGTTGAAACAGAGAATTAGTAACCAAAAAAACCAGCGCGAGCTGGTTTTTATTTTTCGATAATTTTGTGGGCGATTAACTGACGGTAACAAATTTGTTTATTGCTTTTAGCATCGTTGATAATCTGGAGGATGGTTTCAAGAGAAACACGCCCCAGTTCTAGGCTATTGATATCAACATAGGCCGCCAAGTTGAGCTTAGGATTGACCGAGTCAAAGCTGAGAACAGGGACATCCAGTTGGTGCTTAGCAATATAGTCACAGACCCCTTCGGCTAGGAGGCTATCGGTTGTAATGATCGCATCAATCTGTGGGTCATGCTGAAAAAGGAGTTTACTAAATTGGTATCCTTTTTCTTCAAGGAATTCCGTTGCAAAATAGGTCAAATTTCCATCAATAGGAAGTTGGTATTGTTTGAGTGCTGACTCATAGCCTGTTAAACGGTCTTGCGTTACGAAGAGTCGCTTAGTTCCTCCAATAAAAGCAATTCGTTTGCAGCCTTTTTTGATGAAATATTCGGTTGCATCAAAACCAGCTTGGACATTGTCATTATCGACAAGAGGGATGAAGGGTGAAATGGATTTTCCTAGGATGAGGAAGGGGAACTGCTCATCAGCGACTAGCTTGACCAAGGGATCCTCCTCTTCGGCATAAAGGAAGATTAAACCATCCACACGTTTGCCGTAAACCATTTGTGAAATTGCTTTAAGGCGCTCTTTTTCATCTTTACCTGTTGCAATCTGAATAGCATAGTGGTTTTCAGAAGCGACTTGAGCGATACCACGGAGGACAGATGGGAAGAAAGGATTTTGATAGAAGGCGTCTGAGTCGTCAGGAAGGACCAAGCCGATAACTTGGGTATAACTGCTTACCAAACTACGAGCGTTGAGGTTGGGGTGGTAATTGAGCTCCTTCATAGCCTTGCGAACGCGTTTTTTTGTTTCGTCGCTAATGGTTGATTTATTTTGAATAACACGGGTTACGGTTGAAGGCGAAACACCAGCAGCCTTGGCCACATCTTTAATCGTAACGGGCATAAAAATCTCCTATTTATGGTAATCTGGATCACGGAAATGCGTTTTATAAAAGATAGTGACCAGATATAGAACAAAAAGAATGTTTTGTACAGTGATGAGGGTTGTCATATTTTGGCCAAATAATCCCAAAATAAGCGTAATCAGAGTTGGCAATCCTAAACAGTTCAAGATAAAATGGTAGCACTCTTTAAAGGTTCTAAATGAAAAGAGGCGTGATTTCTTAGTGATATAAAGAAGAAGACTAGCTCCTAGAGAGACAATAAAGAAATTCAAACCAAAGAGGAAGCTGGCACCGAGAACTAGGAAGAGACTGATATAGACACGATTCTGCTGGTACCAGTCTTTAGAAATTGCTTGGGTCAAGCTGTCCTTGCTTTTGAAACTCTCAGTCTCAATCGCTCGGTAAGAGATACGGGTCAGTTCCTTATTTTCCTTGCTGATGACCAGTTCTTTTGTATCGAAATGCAATTGCAGGTCCTTAGGTAATTCCTTGCTTTGACTTGGACCAATCACAACAGAAGGGGCTTGATTAGCTGTTCCTGTATAAGTTAATTTGCCATCAACAATTGCAGCATGTTCAGAGAGATCCTGGACAACCTCGTCTGTCAATGGTTCATAGACATTATCGATAAAGGTTTCTAGCGGATAAGTCTCCTGTGAGCTGTTTTGAATGGCAATAGGTACCATAGACAAGCTGATAAGGAAGATACTGGTAAAGAGAAGCTGAAACCAGTTGAGCCCGAAACGTTTGGACAGGGGCTTACGAAATCCCCAAATACTTGAAAAATAGGAAAATGGATATGGAAGCATAGGTATCTTTCTAAAAGGTGTTTTCTATATGAGTATTATATAGAGAAAAGTGCTTTATTTCAAGTCTAGGAGACAAATTGCTTGCTACAAGGATAGTTTTATAGTCACAAGCTCTAAAATGAAAAAGGGTGGCGGGGATATATTATCCCTTGTCGCCACCACTTGTAAGTCCTGAAACAAAGTTCTTTTGTAGGAAGAAGAAGAGAATACAGATTGGAAGTGCGATGAGGATAGCACCTGCTGAGAAGTAGGCAATCTTCAAGTTTTTCGCATTGTTAACGAAGGTTTGGAGACCTACGGCAACAGTAAAGTATTCTTTCTCACGAAGCAAGAAACTAGAGAGGATGTAGTCTCCGAAAGGTCCCATGAAGGCCCAGAGAGCTTGTACGGCAACCATTGGGCGAACAAGTGGAAGAACAATTTGCCAGAAGCGGCGGAAGTGTCCTGCACCGTCTAGTTTTGCAGATTCGTCTAGAGACATAGGTACTGTATCGAAGTAACCTTTCATGAGCCAAGCATTCATCGGGATACCTCCACCAACATAAAGGAAGATGAGGAACCAGCTGTGGTTAAGGGCGTTCAACATAAGTGCCATAACGAAGAAGGCTGTCAAAGCGGCCATGGTTGGCACCATTTGGATAATCAAGAAGAAGACCAAACTTTGTTTACGAGCCAAGAAGTTGTAACGGCTGTAGGCATAACCAGCAAGTACGATGATACTTGTTTGAACAACCATGGTAATCAAGGCGATAATCAAAGTGTTGAGGTACCAAGTACCGTACAAGGTTTCAGTGAAGAGCCCTTTAAAGTTATCAAAATTGAAGTCGATGTTAGTATCTAGTTTAAAGGCTGCGACGTTACCTGCCTTGAAGGCTGACATAATAGTAATTAACAATGGATAGATAATTACGACTGAGAGGCCAATCAAGTAGAGGTAAGTGAGGGTTTGAGTCAGTCTACGTTTGAGTTTGATTGAGTTATTCATCTTAGACGTCCTCCATATCAAATGCGTGTAGTTTCTTGAATGCGATCATAGAAATTGAGATGACAATGATAGAGATAATCAAGGTAACAGCTGCCGCCATTGAGTATTGAGGAGATGTACCTGTTGTCAAACGGTAGATCCATGAAATCAAGATATCGGTTGAACCAGCTCCACCTCCGACACTACCAGGTCCTCCACCATTGAAGAGGTACATGATAGAGAAGTTATTAAAGTTGAAGGTGTATTGGCTGATCAATGTTGGTGCCGCAACAGCCAAGATCATTGGGAAAGTGATGTTGCGGAATTTTTGCCAAGCATTGGCACCGTCAATATAAGCGGCTTCGTAAAGGTCGTTAGGAATAGATTGCAAGATACCCAAGGTCAAAACGTAGATGTATGGGAATCCAAGCCAACCTTGCATCATAATCAAGGCAATTTTTGTCCAAGTTGGATCTGTTTTCCAAGGAATAAGAGCACCATCAAGGAAAGGAAGGAATTTAGCCAAGATTGGCAAGACTTGAGTGTTGATGGCTCCGACACTATCGTTAAACATATTTGAGAATGTCAAGATAGTGATGAAAGCTGGAACAGCCCAAGGAAGAAGGAAAATAACACCAAAGATACGTTTTCCTTTGATAAATGGTTGGTTAGCAATGATAGCTGTGAAGATACCGATGACGATTTGTAAAGTTGAGGCAGCCAAAGCCCAGATGATAGTCCAAGAAAGAACGGCACCAAAGGCAGAACGGAAGGTACTCAAACTCCAGATGTTCGTAAAGTTGGTCAAACCAACCCAGTCCAACAATTTGTTTGGTGGCAAGTGTTGGAAGTCGTAGTTGGTAAAGGCAATCATCAAGGTTACGATAACTGGGAAGATAATCGCAAAAGTCATGGCAACATAAGATGGAATGATCAAGAGGTAAGGGAAGCCATTTTCATAAATCCCTTTGATCATGTCTTTGAGGGTACGTGGTACTGGAATTCCATTGTTAATACGTTTTGCGATTGTATGTGCATCTTTAATATTTGAGAAATAAAAGAGTACATAAACGACTACAAAGATTAAATGGAAGGCACCACGAATCAGCATGAAGAGGGAATTATCACGACCTGGCTTGTCACCAAGAGTGATGAGATTGCTTAATTCAGGGGATGCAAGTGCTAGGAAATAAAGGATAAATACAATGGTTACACCAAGAAAGATAAAACCTTTGGCTTTTTGTTTATTGTAAATCTGTCCTAACCCAGGAATGATAGACAGCAGGGCTGCTTTACTAGGTTGTTGCTTTTCCATAATAACTCCTTTCATAGGATACTGGTTTTCAATCAAAACCTAAACTATATATGTTTCTTATTGATAAATTCAAAGGGGGATTTGAATTCCACCCCCCTTGAACAAATTTTTTATTCACCAAATTTTTGTTTGATTGTTTCTTTGATCAATGTAACAGCGTCGTTAGCAGCTGTTTTCGCATCTTTCTTACCACTTACAGCATCAAAGAGCATAGTTTTCGCTGGATCCCAAACTGCAGACATTTGAGAGATGTTTGGCATTGGTTGAGCGTTCTTGAACTGTTTGATAACAGCTGTTGTCAACTCATCGTTTTTACCTTCAGCGTATGAACGAGCTTCAGTGTTAGCTGGGATTTCGTTAGTTTTATCGTAGAATGCTTTTTGTTGTTCAGTTGAAACTAGGAAGTCTACAAATTTTTGTGCGCCTTCAAGGTTCTTAGTGCTTGATGGGATGATCCAAGCTTTACCACCACCGAATGCTGCGTAATCTTTTCCGTTTGGAAGAGTTGGGATAGTAGCAACACCGTAGTTTACTTTAGCATCTTTGAATGCTTGAGCTTTCCAAGGTCCATCGATAATAGCAGCTGTTTTACCTTCTTGGAATTGAGTTTGGATCAAGTTTCCAGCACCTTCAGTATCTTGCATACCTTTAGGCCATTTTTCGTACCAAGATTTAGCGTAGTTGATACCTGCAATAGCACCGTCGTTTGCAAGACCGATGTCTTTAGAATCTTTACCGTTTTGTCCGAATACGTAAGCACCGTTACCAGCAAGGAGTCCGTATGCGTAGTAGAAGTTTGTCCAGTCAGCTAGGAAGGCAGTAGTTTTGCCATCTTCACCAGCGAAAGCGTATTTGCTGTCTTTAGCAAGGTTTTCTAAATCAGCAAAAGTTTTTGGAGCTTCTTTTACCAAGTCTTTGTTATAGTACAAAACGAGTGATTCGATAACAGCTGGAGCACCATAGACTTTACCGTCAGCAGCTGTTACAAGAGATTTAGTTTTATCATCTGTTTTAGCGCCGTCGCTCAATTTCACTTCTGAAAGTTGTCCGTCAGTACCAAGGCTACCTACACGGTCGTATGGAGCCATCATAACGTCAGGAGCTTGACCTGATTGGTTGTCAAGAGAAAGTTTGTCAAGACCACCCATTTGGTCACCAGATTTGATGTTAACTTTTGTTCCTGATTCTTTTTCATAAGCTTTAGCAACTGTTTCAGCATAAGCTTTGTATTGGTCTTCAACGTAAAGAGTGATTTCTTTGGCTTCAGATGAACCAGAATCAGCAGGCTTATCAGCAGTTTTGCTTCCGCAAGCTACCAAAAGCAAGCTAGCAAGTGTAGCAGTTCCAAGAACAGCAGCGCTCTTCATGAATTTAGATGACATAGTGTATTCCTCCTAAAGAATAACAAATTTTATAATGAGGAAACGCAAACGTTTTCCTTTACGGGACTAGTATAGCACAATCGGAAAGCGGTTGCAAGTGTTTTTTGTAAAAATTTTAAAAAAATTTCACGAAAAGGGTAAGCGTTTTATTTGTTTATAATAGTAGAAAATCAAAAAATTGCTTTTATTTTAAATTTTAAAAAAAGTTGAGAAAACGATTGCCTAATTTACAAATGGAAAGTAGAGAGGATTCTCACTTTATTTTTGCTTAATAAGATAAGTGAAACCCTTATTCCTATTTTGTTTGCTTCCTGAAAGAATATATATACGAGTAAGAAGAAAAAATTTTTTAAAAATAATCAAAAAAGTTATTTAAAACCGCTTGCATTTATCAAGAAAATAAGCTATACTAGTAATAGCGCAAACGTTTGCGTTCGTAAAAATGTAATATCTAACTATAAACACATGAGGTGCTTATTATGAAAAAACGTCAAAGTGGTGTGTTGATGCACATTTCTTCTCTTCCAGGAGCATACGGAATCGGATCATTTGGTCAAAGTGCTTATGACTTCGTTGATTTCTTGGTTCGTACTAAACAACGTTACTGGCAAATCCTTCCACTAGGAACAACTAGTTATGGAGATTCTCCTTACCAATCTTTCTCAGCCTTTGCAGGGAACACTCATTTTATCGATTTGGATATCTTGGTAGAGCAAGGCTTGTTGCAAGCAAGTGACCTTGAAGGAGTTGACTTTGGTAGCGATGCGTCTGAAGTTGATTATGCGAAAATCTACTATGCACGTCGTCCTCTTTTAGAAAAAGCGGTAAAACGTTTCTTGGAAGTAGGAGATGTTAAAGATTTTGAGAAATTTGCTCAAGACAACCAATCATGGCTTGAACTCTTTGCAGAGTATATGGCTATCAAAGAGCATTTTGACAATCTTGCTTGGACTGAATGGCCAGATGCTGATGCTCGTGCTCGTAAAGCTTCAGCGCTTGAAAGCTACCGTAAGCAATTGGCAGACAAGTTGGTTTACCACCGTGTGACTCAATACTTCTTCTTCCAACAATGGTTGAAATTGAAAGCTTACGCGAACGACAACCACATCGAAATCGTTGGGGACATGCCAATCTATGTAGCGGAAGATTCAAGCGATATGTGGGCAAATCCACATCTCTTTAAGACAGATGTCAACGGTAAGGCGACTTGCATCGCAGGATGCCCACCAGATGAATTTTCTGCAACTGGTCAGCTTTGGGGTAATCCAATCTATGACTGGGAAGCAATGGACAAAGACGGTTACAAATGGTGGATTGAGCGCTTGCGTGAAAGCTTCAAAATCTACGACATCGTTCGTATCGACCACTTCCGTGGTTTCGAATCTTACTGGGAAATCCCTGCTGGTTCCGATACAGCAGCACCTGGTGAGTGGGTCAAAGGTCCTGGCTACAAGCTTTTTGCAGCTGTTAAGGAAGAACTTGGTGAGCTAAACATCATCGCAGAAGACCTTGGCTTCATGACTGATGAAGTTATCGAATTACGTGAACGTACTGGGTTCCCAGGAATGAAGATTCTTCAATTTGCTTTCAACCCAGAAGATGAAAGTATCGATAGCCCACACTTGGCACCTGCTAACTCAGTTATGTACACAGGAACACACGATAACAATACGGTCCTTGGTTGGTACCGTAACGAGATCGATGATGCGACTCGTGAGTACATGGCTCGCTATACTAACCGTAAAGAATACGAAACAGTGCCACACGCTATGCTTCGCACAGTCTTTTCATCAGTTAGCTTCATGGCAATTGCAACCATGCAAGATTTGCTAGAATTGGATGAGGCAGCTCGTATGAACTTCCCATCTACCCTTGGTGGAAACTGGTCTTGGCGTATGACTGAAGATCAATTGACACCAGCTGTCGAGGAAGGCTTGCTTGACTTGACAACAATCTATCGCCGAATCAATGAAAATTTGGTAGATTTAAAGAAATAATACAATATCAGGAGACACCTTAAACATGTTATCACTACAAGAATTTGTACAAAATCGTTACAATAAAGCCATTGCAGAATGTAGCAATGAAGAGCTTTACCTTGCTCTTCTTAACTACAGCAAGCTTGCTAGCAGCCAAAAACCAGTTAACACTGGTAAGAAAAAAGTTTACTACATCTCAGCTGAGTTCTTGATTGGTAAACTCTTGTCAAACAACTTGATCAACCTTGGTCTTTACGACGATGTTAAAAAAGAACTTGCTGCTGCAGGTAAAGACTTGATCGAAGTTGAAGAAGTTGAATTGGAACCATCTCTTGGTAATGGTGGTTTGGGACGTTTGGCTGCTTGCTTTATCGACTCAATTGCGACTCTTGGTTTGAATGGTGACGGTGTTGGTCTTAACTACCACTTTGGTCTTTTCCAACAAGTTCTTAAAAACAACCAACAAGAAACAATTCCAAATGCATGGTTGACAGAGCAAAACTGGTTGGTTCGCTCAAGCCGTAGCTACCAAGTACCATTTGCAGACTTTACTTTGACATCAACTCTTTATGATATTGATGTTCCTGGTTACAAGACAGAAACGAAGAACCGCTTGCGTTTGTTTGACTTGGATTCAGTTGATTCTTCTATTATTAAAGACGGTATCAGCTTTGACAAGACAGATATCGCTCGCAACTTGACTCTCTTCCTTTACCCAGATGATAGTGACCGTCAAGGTGAATTGCTCCGTATCTTCCAACAATACTTCATGGTTTCAAACGGTGCGCAATTGATCATCGACGAAGCAATCGAAAAAGGAAGCAACTTGCATGACCTTGCTGACTACGCAGTTGTCCAAATCAACGATACTCACCCATCAATGGTTATCCCTGAATTGATCCGTCTTTTGACTGCACGTGGTATCGAGCTTGACGAAGCAATCTCAATCGTTCGTAGCATGACTGCCTACACTAACCACACAATCCTTGCTGAAGCGCTTGAAAAATGGCCTCTTGAATTCTTGCAAGAAGTGGTTCCTCACTTGGTACCAATCATCGAAGAATTGGACCGTCGCGTGAAAGCAGAATACAAAGATCCAGCTGTTCAAATCATCGATGAGAGCGGACGTGTTCACATGGCTCACATGGATATCCACTACGGATACAGCGTTAACGGGGTTGCAGCACTTCATACTGAAATCTTGAAGAACTCTGAGTTGAAAGCCTTCTACGACCTTTACCCAGAAAAATTCAACAACAAAACAAACGGTATCACTTTCCGTCGTTGGCTTATGCATGCTAACCCAAGCTTGTCTCACTACTTGGATGAGATTCTTGGAGAAGGTTGGCACCATGAAGCAGATGAGCTTGAAAAACTTTTGTCTTATGAAGACAAAGCAGCTGTCAAAGAAAAATTGGAAAGCATCAAGGCTCACAACAAACGTAAATTGGCTCGTCACTTGAAAGAACACCAAGGTGTGGAAATCAATCCAAACTCTATCTTTGATATTCAAATCAAACGTCTTCACGAGTACAAACGCCAACAAATGAACGCTTTGTACGTAATCCACAAATACCTTGACATCAAAGCTGGTAACATCCCTGCTCGCCCAATCACAATCTTCTTTGGTGGTAAAGCAGCTCCAGCCTACACAATTGCTCAAGACATCATCCACTTGATCCTTTGCATGTCAGAAGTTATTGCTAACGATCCAGCAGTAGCTCCACACTTGCAAGTAGTTATGGTTGAAAACTACAACGTTACTGCAGCAAGCTTCCTTATCCCAGCATGTGATATCTCAGAACAAATCTCACTTGCTTCTAAAGAAGCTTCAGGTACTGGTAACATGAAATTCATGTTGAACGGAGCTTTGACTCTTGGTACTATGGACGGTGCCAATGTGGAAATCGCTGAGTTGGTTGGCGACGAAAACATCTACATCTTTGGTGAAGATTCAGAAACTGTTATCGACCTTTACGCAAAAGCAGCTTACAAATCAAGCGAATTCTATGCTCGTAAAGCTATCAAACCATTGGTTGACTTCATCGTTAGCGATGCAGTTCTTGCAGCTGGAAACAAAGAGCGCTTGGAACGTCTTTACAATGAATTGATTAACAAAGACTGGTTCATGACTCTTCTTGATTTGGAAGACTACATCAAAGTCAAAGAGCAAATGTTGGCTGACTACGAAGACCGTGACGCATGGTTGGATAAAGTTATCGTTAACATTTCTAAAGCAGGATTCTTCTCATCTGACCGTACAATCGCTCAGTATAATGAAGATATCTGGCACTTGAACTAAGATACAAGATTTATACTAATACACTTTCATATAAAGCGAATTTCGATTGAAATTCGCTTTTTTTGAATACTTGAGTAGAAATAAACCTCAGATACTTTATTGAAATGGGGCACTTATATAAGATAGTTGCTTAAAACTATTCGTTATAATTATTTTTTCTGAAAATTGTAGGAAAGTGTGTTAAAATGGAAACGTATACAAGTAGTTGTTTGAATATCAAATTAGAATTTGAAGAGGCTTATTATGAGTAATTTAGAAATAGGGAAACGGATTCGTACTTTACGGACTGAAAAAGGACTGAGTAGAGAAGCCTTTTGTGGAGATGAAAAAGAACTTACTGTTCGTCAGTTGGGTCGAATTGAAACAGGAAATAACTTGCCCAGTTTAGCGAAACTAGATTATATAGCTGGAGTGCTAGGAATTCCGATGTCTCAGTTAATTGATGAAGGCATGATAATTGTTCCCAAAGAGTATTTAAAGCTAAAAACGAAGTTGATTCGTCAATCTATTCATGGAGATGAAGAAAAAATCCACCAACGTGAGGCTATCTTTGAAGATATTCAGGAACATTTTTATGATCAACTCCCTGAGGATGAGCAAGTAGCAGTTGAGGTTCTACAAGCTATTGATGATGTATATGTTTCCGAAAATGTTGAATTTGGAGAGGGCTTGATTGAGGAATATTTCAATCAAACTTTGCTACAAACGGAGTATTCTGTAAATGATTTATTGATCTTATATTTATATTTTTTATCAAATGCTATTAGTTTTAAACGAAATGATGACGTTTTAAAAAAAGTAAGAAATAACATCGTGACCATAATTGACTGTTCAGATAATACTTACATGCATCTGTTACAAAGAGTATTAATTGCAATAGTGTTGTATCAATTGAGGAACGAATACTACGAAGAGATCTCCGTCATTTTTAGTTTTCTAAGAGAAATTATGATGGAAATTCAAGATTCAAACTTAAAACCAACGGTAGACTACTTTGAGGCTAAATATTACTTATATGGAGAAAAAGATAAAGAAAAAGCCCTGCAATACTATGAAAAAGCTATCAGTGGAGCAGAATTTTTTAATGATATAAATTTCAAAAATCGAGTGATAGAGGAGATGAAAGAAGAGTTTCCAGATATGTAAAAAACTCTTTGTTCATTGTGGGGGTGGCTGATAAGCAGTCTAAGTAGCTTTTCAGTAAGAATTTAATATATTTGAAGTAATAGTTGATAACAAATAGTCATAACTACTTTTATTTTTTGTGTGCAAAAGTCTATTGATAGAGGAATGAGATGAAAAATTTAGAAATAGGAAAACGAATTCGTACCTTACGGACTGAAAAAGGCTTGAGTAGGGAAGCCTTTTGTGGAGATGAAAAAGAACTTACTGTTCGTCAGTTGGGCCGAATTGAAACAGGAAATAACTTGCCCAGTTTAGCTAAACTAGACTATATAGCTGGAGTGTTAGGGGTTCCGATATCTCAGTTAATTGATGAAGGCTTACTAATTGTTCCTAAAGAGTATTTAAAATTAAAAACGAAGTTGATTCGTCAATCTATTCATGGCGATGAAGAAAAAATCCGCCAACGTGAAGCTATCTTTGAAGAAATTCAGGAACGTTTTTATGACCAACTTCCTGAAGATGAGCAAGTAGCAGTTGAGGTTCTACAAGCTATTGATGATGTATATGTTTCTGAAAATGCCGAATTTGGAGAAGGTTTAATTGAGGAATATTTTGAACAAACAATGTTACGAACAGAATATTCGACAAATGATCTACTGATATTGTACTTATATTTTTTATCTCTAGCTGTTAAATCAGAACGAGATGAAATAACTTTAAAAAAAGTTTGTCTAAATATTGTATCTCAAACAAACTATGATGATACAAACTATATTCACTTGCTTCAAAGGGTACTAATAGGTTTAGTACTTTATCAGCTTGACATCGATTATCATGAATTTATACCTGAAATATTGAGTATGTTAAGAGAAATTATGATTGACATCGGTGATACTAGTTTAAAACCAACTGTAGACTTCATTGAAGCAAAATATTACTTATACGGAGAAAAAGATAAAGAAAAAGCCCTGCAATACTATGAAAAAGCTATCAATGGGGCAGAATTTTTGAATGACATAAATTTTAAAAATCGAGTGATAGAGGAAAAAAATAAGGATTTTCCATAATTTCAATTTAAAAACAGGACATAAATGTCAGTGGACATTTATGTCCTGTTTTTTTACTCTCGTAAGGGATATACTGTTA